>JBILTA010000608.1:0-3722 GCA_044371785.1 Pirellulaceae bacterium
GTCAATGGCCAACCCTTTTTCTGAGGCTCTGCGGTCTCGTATGGGTACTCCTGAGCATTAAGATGCAATGCTTGAGACATCAGCAGAAGGAGTGTAAGCAATGTCATTTGTGAGTTCATAGAAGAGATCAGGCCCATATGAAACTGTACTTCCGTAGATAATGCTCACCATTATGGCCTATTACAGCGAACGATCAAGACACCGCTACGCAAACGAAAAACCGCGATTAATTCCGAACGGCTAATTAAGTCTTAACCAAGCTACTCAAGGCCTTGAGGCCCGTGGGTGGCTCAAGCTGCCAAGGAATGATCACAACTCGTCTTGCCAAACTTTCCTTCACTTCACGCAGATACTTCTGCTCATGCGCTTGGCGTTGTTTTAGGATGGGATCGGTGATTGGAAGCGGACTTAAAACTTGATTAATCACCCAGGCATAAGGTTCAATACCCGCTCGTCGCAGATCGCGCTGCAATGCGGCCGCTTCATGGACGGGAGTCGCCTCCGGCAAGGAAACAATTAAGACTCTCGTAAAATGTGGGTCGCGGAGGCGTGGCAACAAGTTCTCAACCGACTCTGGCATCTCGCTCGTTTGTCGAGTTACTTCGCGATGATAAGCTAATGCCGAATCTAGCAATAAAACGGTGTGACCCGTTGGAGCCGTATCGAGAACTACGAATTTATTGGTTCCCGCTGCAACCGCGTTCGCAAACGCCCGAAAAACGGCGATCTCTTCCGTGCACGGTGATCGCAGATCTTCCTCTAATAATGCCTTCCCTTTTTCATCCAGATTCGCTCCCGCTTTGGCCAACACTTCCGCAGCATACTTCGCGGTTTCGGCGATTGGATCGATGCGACTTAGGGTTAGATTCGTCAGACCTTCATTGTTTAAGGCCGCCGCGATATGCGCGGCCGGATCGGTCGTCGAAAGATGAACTTCAAAACCGCGTTGGGCAATAGCGACAGCCACCGAAGCAGCAACCGTCGTCTTCCCCACACCTCCCTTCCCCATCGCTAATATCACACCATGCCCCGGAGCAACAAGCTCATCGATGATCGACCCAAGACATGGCAGATCCTCAACTCGCGTTATATCTTCGGTACTTTCGACTCCGCTTGGAGATGACGCGATGCTACCGAGCTGCCGCAGCGAATCGAGGCCGAGAATTCCGTGAGGACTCAATGGTATGGTGGTTCGTGGAAAGCCGTTTAAACCTTCCGGCATTGCCTCCAAAGCAGCTTCTCCGCGCTGCTGTAAAGCAACTGCATAAGGATCTCGAATATCGGTTGCTTGAAATACGCCGTTGACAACCAGATGCTGATTCAAAACACCCAGCTCAGCCAGCTCATGACTGGTTCGAGCAGCCTCACGCAGCGCACTAGGCTCTGCTCGTGCTACTAATACGAGCGTAGTTAACGCCGGATCTCCAAGTGCTCGTACCGAATCTTGATAGAGCTTTTGTTGCGCCTGTAGACCCGCGAGTGGTCCAAGACAACTGGTCCCCGTGGTGTTATTCTGCATGAAACCATCCCATGCGGATGGAAGTGTTAACAACCGCAGAGTGTGCCCAGTCGGCGCCGTATCAAAGATCACATGATCAAATTCTGCGGTCGCTGCAGGATCACCCAGCAATCGCGAGAACTCATCGAAAGCGGCGATTTCGAGCGTACAAGAGCCCGAGAATTGCTCTTCCATACTTTTAACTGCCGCCTCTGGCAGCAAGCCTCGATACGGCCCCACCATTCGCTCGCGGTATTCGGCTGCAGCTTTCTCCGGATCAAGGTTCATGGCCCACAGTGTAGCGAGTCCAGGTATCGCTGTCGGATGATTCCCCAGCGCTACGTTCAAAACCTCGTCGAGATTGGAGGCCGGATCGGTCGAAACAAGCAAGACCTTCTTGCCCGAATCGGCCAGCTGGACAGCGGTTGCGCAGGCAACGGACGTTTTGCCAACGCCACCTTTGCCAGTGAAGAACAAGTTACGGGTGGGATTTGAGAGGGGCATTTTTTTGTTAGTTTTCAGTTTTCAGTTTTCAGTTTTCAGTGTTCAGTGTTCAGCCCGCGATGGGTAAGAACTTCTTGATATGTTGACCGGCGAGCCAGCCACTTAACTCTTCACGGGATGGATACAGAGTTTGACTAACGACCTTGCCGTCGATCATGATCACCGGAAGACAATTTGTACCTGTGGTACTCAACAATTGGTGAATGGTCTTGTTATCAATAAACGCCTGTGGTTGTTGAGCCAAATTGTAACGTTCCACTTGGTGCCCTTGACTCTTTAGCCAATCGAGATCCGCTGCGAACATTGGGAGCACCGGATCAACCTCTGGGCCACAGATTCCCGTCGAACAACACATGGGTTTGTCATAGACTTGGATTGTTTTCATCGTTTGGACCTTCGTCGTAGATTGGATAGACAATGGAGGTAGAATATTAACTGGTTCGGAGGAGAGCTGTTTGACCGCGTGTACGCGTACACTGGCAGCGTACGCATTGGCATCAAAGTTCTGCATAATTTCTGCCAGCCCATCATGCAGTGACTTGGGCTCTGAGCCACAACAACTCATTGCGGTGGAATTTATCGAACTTCCGCAACAACCACTGTTGCTGGCTTGAGCGTAAGCATTTAAATCAGACCCCGTATCGGACACAACGACGGATGTAAAACCGGCTTGCTCTAACAGACGGCGATACTCATGAATCAATATGGCGCCCGCTATGCAACCAACATACGCTTCCACGCTTTGCTTGACAGAGGCTGGTAGCTCTTGCTTGAGTGCAATATCACTTAAGGCAACTCGCCCGCCTGGCTTAAGCACGCGCAGGATCTCACCAAACACAGCCAGTTTATCGGGCACAAGATTGATGACACAATTGCTGATCACACAATCGACAGAGTTATCTGGGAGAGGCAAACGATCTATTGTCGCTTGATAGAACTCAACGTTATGGAGCCCAAGCTTTTGTTGGCCAGATCGAGCCCGCTCAAGCATCTCGGCTGTCATATCGATTCCGATGACTCGCCCAGTGGCTCCAACTTTAGGTGCCGCCAAGAAAACATCCATACCACCGCCACAACCGAGATCTACAACCACTTCCCCCTCACGCAGTGCGGCGAGCGCGGTCGGATTACCACACGATAAGCCCATGTTGGCTTCTGCTGGCAAAAGACTCAACTCGGATTCGGAATATCCGAATGCAGCTGCGACATTTCTTACGGCATCAGATTCATTGGTAAGTTCCCCGCGAGCAACACTAGCGTATTGGTCACGAACCGTATTGATCACTCGCTTATCATCCACAGCAGGCTCCTCATTCCAAACAAATCGCCCATCGGCGAAGAACGATGAAAGGGTGTAAAAAATGGGTCTATGAAATGCTACAAAAATCGACTCAACGTCGACTAAATCGAGCTCTGATCACAACCCCGCAATCAACTGCTTCAACTTAGCCATGGCAATCGGATTGATGCAATAACAAACTCGTGGTCCGTCAATTTCACCTTGTACCAATCCGGTCTCTTTTAGAATTTTGAGATGTTGCGAGACCGTCGATTGAGCCAAAGGCATTTCCTCGACGATCTCTCCACACACACACGATGACCGGCTCAACAATAGACGTACTATTCGAACTCTGGCTGGGTGGGCCAATGCCCAGCACAGTTTGGAAAGATCTTCTGCCCACGCCACCTCGGGCAGCGGCAAATTCTCTTGAGCATCTCC
>JBILTA010000609.1:0-3719 GCA_044371785.1 Pirellulaceae bacterium
CCATTAGAATTGTTTGTCCGACTTCTACTTCTTGGCGATTCTCTGTCGGACGGATAGTGACGTCCAATGCAGGCCGGAAAACATTCGTGCTGACCGATTGCACTTGGTACAAGTTGGGCTCAGCTCGCGTTTCAAATTGGACGCGATAAGCGCTTTCACTTTCAGCTTGACAGCGAGCGCTGATGAGCACTTCTTGGCCAGGTTGCAGGACGCCGATGTCCCATGAAGCACCGCTGGGGGTGAAGTTTGCCGGCTGAAGCGAAGCATCGATAAACCGCATGCCTGATGGAACGGTTAGACGCGCTTGTGCGGCTGTGGCAGGCAGCTGGCCAGAGTTCACAATGCGGAAGTTGTATAAAAGTGTTTGGCCGATGCCAGCTTCGGGTGGGCCATCAGCGAACAGCGACAGGCGAGGTGCGACCCAGCTGACGGATGTTTGCCCGCGTCCAAGCACCATTTCGGGCGTATTCATCTGGCTATCAGCAGGAGTAACCACTTCAATGCTAACAAGAGCTGTTCCGATAGCGCCGTTGTTTTGAACAAGTTCAGCGGTCGCATTGCCGTCGGCGTTGGTGCGAACTTCCAGCGTATCGCTACCGTTAGGAAATAAAGCGACTTGTGGTTGCAGTGAACGATAGACAACTTTCCAGTTCGGAGCAGGGACACCTTCCGAAATGGTAACCAGGGTGGTGAGTACGCCCGATTCACGATCGGCTCGATTTTGTGGGCTTGGGAATTGCCATTGACCTTGGACCCAATGCACCTTGGCAGTCACGCGTCGGCGATCCCATACCTTGGAATCGGGAGCGAGTGCGGTGATGTAGCTGGTGCCGGGGGTAGGCGAAGTGAGACTGATCCAAGTTTGACCACGCCGAACGATGAGGTCGTCGCTTTTGGATGGAGTGCCACGTGTGATCATTGCTTCATGCGCACTGGTCTTACCACGTGCGAAGTCGACAGCAAGCTTTTCAACTTTATTGGTACCATGCAGAGAATCATGGAGGTCATACGAAATGAGTTTACCTTTAGCTTCATCACCCACTTCGATGAATTGACCAACGCTATCAGGCGAGAGCATCCATTCCATTGGTTCGCGAGTGACGAGGTAACCATCTTCACCGCAAATGCCCGCGAGCAAAACCACTTCGCCACCGACGGGTGCGACCACACGCAATGGTGTCATCATGATTTGTCCACGCTCGCCTTGATCTTTAAAGGCATTGCAATGGGGATCATAACAACTGCTGGTCGACGGTCCACCGCAGCCAGGTCCGAAGCCCTGCACGCAGGGTGGTGGAGTGGATGGTGTTTCAAAAGCGGGTGAAGGAAAGAGGGTACAGCTTTCCGGAGATGTCAGGGTGGTCGAATTGGGTTGTGGCAAGAAAAGTTGTTGGCCTGTCGGATCGATGGCAGGAAGGCCTAAGGATGAGCAGCCCGTGTGTAGTAGAAGCAGGAGCGTGCCAATAATGGAGAGGAAAATCTTTGCACGAGGCGGCGGTACCGCTTGATTGCAATTTGCAGCAGCGGCACCAATTAGGTGCAACGACGGCCCCATCGACTCCGTTTGGGAGTTCCATCTCGGGGCGACGATTCCATTTCGTCTGGGCAACATTCCGGGCTGCCTGTGGTCTAGGGTTAGCTTCCTTCATCAAGCATTTCGATTCAACCTACCTAGGTTCCCCGCAAAGGGAGCAGAATGTGGTGAGTGGCTCACCTCATTCCGTAACGAAACGCAATCCAACACCAAGACCGTACCACTGGATTAAGCAAGTGCGCGGAGGGAACGATGCGCTTGCGCCTATTTCTGGCGATTCGCTGCGAGATTCTGCCGATGGTGAGGATTTTTCGGTGGAGGAGTGGGGACGGCTGGAGCGAAAAGGTCTCGGTCCAGCCTCTAGTGTGTGGAAGGGTGGAAAGGAGTTAGGTTAAAAGTTGGGGCCTGTCGGTCCTTGAGCTTTTGGGTTTATTTTGATGTAGTATAAAAAAGCGTAGTATTTTCTAGTGTAGTAGTTCCATTCTTTCTCGAGGGGGATTTTGGCGGAATTTTGGTCAGCTGGGTTGAACAAAACGCAAAAGTAGGACGTAGTGTCGCGATGTTACTCCCCGTTGTTGGTATAACCAAAGCGGATATACTTTCCCCTTTCGTGGTGGCGGTCCGTTCAGGCTTTTGGGATGGACGGGGGCTTAATGCAAGCTCTCGTTGTACAGGTTCCATGCCGACCAACCGCCCCGGCTCAATGCTCGTTGGCTGACCCCGTGGTTGGTTAACCCCTTCGTTGGCTGAATAATAGAGGCTTGGTTTTTATGGCGAATGAAATGAAGAGCAAGCAAGAGTCTGGATCTGCAGGCAAGCGACCGATGATAGAGGCGGTTGGCTTGAGCAAGTTTTATGGGCCGTTTGCGGCGGCTCGTAACATTTCGTTTACGGTGAATGAAGGTGAATTGGTAGCTTTTCTTGGCCCCAACGGTGCTGGAAAAAGCACGACGATGAAAATGTTGACGGGTTATTTGGCACCGAGCGAAGGCGTTGCCAAGATTGCTGGCCACGACATGTTCTCGGACCGAATCGCTGGTTCTAAACACCTCGGCTATCTTCCGGAAAACGGTCCGCTCTATCCCGACATGACCCCTTATTCGTTGCTCTGTTTCTTTGCAGATGCTCGCGCGATGGACGCCGATTACAAACGTGATCGTATTCGCAAAGTGATTGAGTTGTGCGACCTATCGACGGTGATGCACAAGGCGATCAGTAAATTGTCGAAGGGTTTTCGCCAACGTGTGGGGATGGCACAAGCACTATTGCACGAGCCGGACGTTTTGATTCTGGACGAACCGACAGCTGGTTTGGATCCGAACCAAATTCGAGAAGTGCGTCGTACCATGAAGAAGTTGAGTGAATCGAAGACGATTCTTCTCTCAACACACATATTGCAAGAAGTGGAAGCGATGGCGAATCGTGTGGTGATGATCGCCGAAGGTCGCAAAGTTTTTGATGGAACGGTGGCTGAACTTAAGAGCCTTCGCGGTGACTTGACCGAAGGTTTCCATGACTTAACGGGCGCGACAACCCACTCGTAAGCCGTTTGGGTTTTGGTCCACAGTCCGATTTACGAAACAAAATTGGTTTATGAGTTGGCTCGATGCGTGATCGAGTCAGCCGCGCAGGATGCAGTAGCACAACGTGCAGCGGCGCAGAATATTGGGAATTAGGAAAACACTTTTTTTAGAAGTTCATCAATACCATGTCTGCATTGTACGCAGTGATCTTTTTGATGCTTTACAACCTTGGATTCTTGGCGATTTTGGCAGCTTTTGTCGCTTATTTGTCCAAGGCCAAGCCAGTAGCGTTCGCGGTTTTGAAGCGAAACTTTTTGGGCTATTTCAGCAGTCCGACCGGTTATGTGTTTTTGTGTTTGTTCGTACTGCTTACTTCGATGGCCGCATTTTGGCCCCATGAATTTTTCAGTTCCAACATGGGTACCTTGAATCAGCTGAATTATTGGTTTCCTGTGATCATGCTCTTTTTTATTCCTGCGATCACGATGAGCATTTGGGCGGACGAGCGTCGTCAGGGTACGGATGAATTGTTGCTGACATTGCCAGCGGATGATTTTGATATCGTTATCGGTAAGTACATGTCGGCCGCAGCGATCTATACATCCTCGTTGTTGTTTGCTGAGATTTCAACTTTTATTGTGTTGTGCTTTTTGACGCTAGGC
>JBILTA010000835.1:0-3714 GCA_044371785.1 Pirellulaceae bacterium
TCCCAACGGGTACTATCTGAGTGGGAAATACTGTCTGGAGAACGGTGCTCGTGACAGATAGCGTCGCTGCAGAGAAAAACTTTGGGCTGACGTCCCCACTTCGTTGCCCGATTAGCCCTCCATGTATCTCGCTTTCTGTGAGTTTATTGGCATGAAGGGCTCCCCAAAAATCGGCACGTATCTTACTCCGAATTTACGGTGGCTGCTGGAGGGAGAGCAGGAGCTTCGGTAACTTGCTAGGCGCTTACCGGAAACCCCTTGTATACGATGTGTTCAAAGACTGGGATGACCTCTAGCTTTTCAATGTCGTGAGGAAATGCCTCATGAAGTGCCGCGGTAAATTCCTTGATCGCCCTGTTGTCTAGAAGCTCAAGTTCCATTTCGTAATCCCAGCTGCCAAAGCTTTCGACGAGGATTCGGACCGGCAGCTGCTTGTCGCAGAACTTTATGACGCGTTGGCGCAGGTCAGCTCCGAGTCGCTTCATGGTTATGAGCACTCGGTACGAATTGTATCCCAGCTTTCGAGAGTCAACTCGATGGGTGTCACCGAGTAGGATGCCTTCCTCTCGCATGCTCGCCACTCGACGTGTCAGCGTGCTTGGCGCGACCTCGAGTTCTTTTGCCACCTCGTTGTCATTTTGGAAGTCGCCACGGCTAAGGTGGTTTAGAATGTTACGATCGAGCTTGTCGATCTGAAGGACGTTTTCGGAGGCCCCCATAATAAACGTGTCGCTACCCTTTGTCTGAGGGGAGAGATACCGCCGTGGGTATCGAATCATGTAGGTTCGCAGTGCCAGTTGCTTGCCCACAAACGCGTCTTGATGTTTCTGAGAGATGCGGTCGAGAAAGTGTCGAACTTCCTGGGTCGATTTTGAGAGGAAGGTAACCGCATAGTCGAAACTGCCGCCAACATCGGCGACCCAGCGGACCAGGGAAGATTGAGTTAGAGACCGAATCAGGCTTTGCTGCTCTTTATGGTTGCTGGATTTTAGAGAGAAGAAGAGAGCGAAGTCCGTATAGCCGAGTCGCATGGTGTCTACGTAGAGCGAGCGCCCGGTAATTATCCCGTTTTTCACAAGTCGGTGGTACGTTCGTCGGACAGTATGTTCTTCGCTTCGGGCCAGGTCGGCTATCGCGCGGAAGGATTTATCCGCGTTGGACTCCAGCAAAAACAGAATTTTCAGCTCTAGCTCATCGAGTTGCATGCTGGTCATTATACCGAGGTACCTGCAGCTACGCGACAGTCTTTGCCTGTAAGGTGTCGAAATATACATATATACTGCATTCTTCTGGTGTTCGTCGGAGCTGTATGCCCTGTAAACGTGTTTCTCGTTTAGCATCGTCTGACGATTAGGGAGGGGGCTGGGGCAAAAAAGCGGTCGCGGAGCGGACGATAGGAGTCACCATCGGATAGCAAGGGGCGTTTTCTGAATGGCTGTCACTTATGCTGCTATTGATTCGGCCCGTCATCATGCCGAAAAGCCGCAATTCTCTACTCGCCACCGAAAACTTTCTGTATATATCCCCATCGAGGAAAGCTGATGGAGTGGTGGTTTTTGGGTTGCCCCCTTTGAGTGGCTCTGAGGAGCCCCTGAGAGGGGAAGGCCCCGCGTTTTTTGTTCTCTCCTGGAGGGTAGAGCCCATGACGGTGTACGAGTGGTTATTTGATCTGTGTAAGCAACGAGGAATGCTTGAAGCGGAAGCCGCTACTGTGCTTGAGAGGATGATTTCGGATCCGTCGACAGTCGAGATGCGTGATCGATGGGGCGAGTCTATCGAGTTATATACAGAGCCTTTGAAAACGCTCCTTGTTGATCGACTCTCACTATGTGTTGTGAGGTGGATAGAACAGGAGAATCCCAGGGCCTTTTACAAGCCGTTGTTTGACGGAACGGTTAAGGGCTAACTTGTTTTCGGGGTCGCTTTCGCGAAATCGAGTGCCGACTCGAAAGGTTTAGCTCCGTCGCTATCCTCCCCTTTATGGAAAGCCCCCCCCCTCCCTAAAGCACGTGTAATCGTTCTGGCTAACCGCATTCGTATCGAATAGTCTCCTGTCTAGGACGGGGCGTGCGAGTATGAGGGAAATTCGAAGTCCACATCGGCAGCAGGCGGTAGCGGCATTGAGAGGGGTCGTGGCCGCGGTTGAAAAGTTTAAGCCTGAAAGTTCGCTCGGTGATCGCTCGTGGTCAATCCCACTAAAAACGGGCGGGGTCTGGCACCAACTTGAGGTGACTGAATATCAGGGCGCCTATTACGTTTCTTTAGGACGGGCTCTGCAGTGTGCCTATCGAAAAGAGCAGGATAAGGTAGAGGGCACTCTCAGAATTAAAGACAAGCTGCTGTTGCTGCAATTGAGCGACGCCCTTGCGGAGATTCACCATAAAGTCGCCCGAGATCCGGTTGAGTACCATCGAGAGTTGCTTCGAACGATCTCTCCGACCCTGAGATTCGGAACGATCCCTCGACAATTGTGTAAAATACTCCTGCCTGAGTGGAATCGATTCGACCGCGAGCTCTCTTCTGAAGAGATATGTGCGAGTATCTCGCTCCTAGAGCGGGATGCCCCGAAGATCTTCCCTGGCATGACCGCGAACGCCTACTTTGAGTATTGTAGGGTCGCGTACCTCGCCAATCCCACCACGCATGGTAATGGCGCGCTGGACCTGTCGTTGAGTGGTCGGGAGCTCTATAGCCGTTTCGCGGATGGACGAGATGGTGGGTTGCGTACGGTAGCTCCCGATTCTGCTGAAGCATTCCGAAGTTGGTATCAGACGGGACGGATGTCCGACGGGCATCCGTGGGAGATTTATCGAGGTGGTAATTCAACGCATATCGACCTCGGGATAAAGAGTGCGCCTTCGGGAGGTGATAATGATTTTTCTGTGTACCTCTGCGCGTTCTCAAGCTTGCGTCTCGTAGAGGCGTGTCGCATCGCGCTCGCATTGCATAGCGCAGGGTTGCCGTTCGAGTGGCTTGATAAAGAGTCGTACTTAGATCGCTTGCGCGGAGAGGATAACGTCGGCATCGTTCCCAATGATTGTCCGTTGTCGTATGGATCGCAGCGCTTTCCGGCAGAGCTGAAGGTGGCGGATTGTGTTCACTACGATATGTTTCGTGACTATAACACCGGCAAGCCCCTCGCCTCGTGGGCCGCCATCAAGGGTATTATTAGTTGGCTGCCCATCCGTCCGCTGATGGTGGTTTCGCGGTAGGGGACTCTTTTCTTTCATCGAAGAGGTCGGTTCCGACATATCTAAAAGAGTGTAACGTCGACGACTGGTCTTTGATCCTTGCACTGGCCTTCATAGCGGATAGGCTGATTGAATCCGAACTCTTTCATCGAGATAGAAGGAGGCGTGGACGAATCAAAAAGAGAGTCTCGACCGGCCTCAACAGTTATTGAGAGCTCTTGTTTAGCGGCGATAAAGAAATGTATCGAGCAAGTTCCTGCCTTCACGGCGCCGAAGCCGGGGCGGTCGTCACGAAAAGCATCACCGTCGTGTGTCGTCAGGGCCGAGTCCCCAAATCTTTGCTTGTATTGTAGCGATAACCAGTGAGAGCCAGGGAGGACTTGCATCGTTCGTCCAGGCGAGGGGCTCGCGCGCCCGTCAACTGAGACGGCCGTAATTTCGGCTCCAAGCTTGCTGAAGTATACGTGAGCAATTTCTCCCTCTGGTCGGGCGGGTCCGGGGTAGAGCTGCACTGGTTGGCAGC
>JBILTA010000610.1:0-3711 GCA_044371785.1 Pirellulaceae bacterium
AAAGTGCAGACTTTGTCCACATGCAGAACAATTCGGTACTTCGCCTCCTTGTATAAAGGTGGGTTCGCCACCCAATTTGGTACGCAGTCCAAGATCATCAGGGTACTCTAAGTCTATTGCAGATTCCCCTTCCGCAACCGGGGAAAGCATCACTCGGTATTCTCTCAGCGGCCTTGGGGGTGTCAGC
Source organism: Pirellulaceae bacterium (assembly GCA_044371785.1). Taxonomy (GTDB): domain Bacteria; phylum Planctomycetota; class Planctomycetia; order Pirellulales; family Pirellulaceae; genus JAFLCP01. Next base: position 188 of record JBILTA010000610.1, read on the forward strand.
ATCGGTATTTGATAGTGGGATGAAGATGGGAAGATCTGCACGATGAAACGTTCACGGCTGATTTAGAGTCGAATCTACTTTTTGGGCCATCCGCCGCGCGGTGGTTTAAGTTTCGTTTTGAGAAAAGCAAAGTACTTGGGATCCTCGGATTCGAAGATTTCATCACCCGCGCCCATATAGGCTCGCGACAGTTCATCCGCAGCGCGATCCAGCTTTCCTAGCTCGAAATGACATTGCCCAAGACGCAAATGGAGAAAAGGGTTGCCGATCGCATCGGGACAATGCATCGACGTAGTGAGGTTATCACGACCTGCTTCAAAATCACCGCTCAGAAAATTCGCATCCCCAATAGCACCTAGCAGCCACGTTGCCGCCTCCCAATCGGTTTTAGGTTCCGGTAGCAAGTCCCAAGCTTCCCAGTATCTTTCCAAGGCTTGCGGGTATTCTTCTGCCTCGGCGAATTCGTCTCCCTCCGCGCTAAGCCTTAGAATTCCATCACCAATTTCTTCGGGGAGTTCATTCATATTTGTTAGGTTTTGCCTCAAGCTCAAGCTGATGTTATTTACATTTTAGAATCAGTTAATGATCAAGGGGGCAGCATCCTGTGAGGATATCCCCTTCTCGGCATTTGAATGGGTTTCTGCAGCGACAGGTGCAACATAAGGTTGCTCCACGTCGATTCGGTGCACGAAAACCTTTTCAAGTTGTTCGGCTTTCGACAAATTTTTCGGTGTGATCCATTCTCGCCGCAGCGGGACAGGACCACGTTCAAAGAAGCGAATGGTTTCTTTGTATGGCTTCCAACGCAACTGACCTAGAGGAACCAATTTACCGAGGGCTTCGCCTCCAGACGCTTGTCGATAGGCTTTATAAATCAACTCAGAGCTATACAGCTCCTCGTCATCCATTTGATAGCGGACATCGAACGGTTTATCAAGCTGTTGTTGCACATAGTCGAGCATCGCTTCAATATGCGTTTGCTTGTCGGGCCTAAGTCGATAGATGGCGAATCCATAACGATTGCCACGGAAAATGACTTCCAGTAATGGGGTGGCTCTCACCTTTTGATGCGCTTCATATACGACCCATTCACCATCCCGTTTCGCAATGATGCCACAGTGCGAATACTGAGATTCGGAAGCTCCTTCCATCATTTTTGCCAACAGTGATTTGGGCAACGATTGAAAAAGTAAATCACCTTCCTTCGGTTTATAAGACCAATATGCCCAAGTTACTGGGCCATAGCTCCAAGCAAAGACAACAACAAAAAGAACGACCGAAAAAACGAGTGTTCGTGCAAAGATTCGTCGTTCGCTTGGGTCGAGGGCGGTTCGCATGACTTTTGCCATAATGGACTGACTGAAGATGGTTGACTGAGGTTCTGGTTTTTCGCTCGGGCTCCTACTGGGGCTCGGATTCCGCGTCGTCGCATTGGCGATGGTATACGAAAATACTACCAAATCAATCGACGGGCTTTATTTTCTCGCATTCGAAAATTGGCTCGTTTGTCACATTCCTTTAACGCACGAGCACGAGCAACGCTGCGCACGAGTACGGGCGGGACGAGGTTGTAGATTGAAACAGGAGTTCTTTGAAGCTACTTCTTTCCCGCCAGCCAATACGCTACCAGCAAGTTCGGAACCCAGCTGAGCCAAGCGACAATGGGATAAGCGACGTCAAAATTGAGTTGAAAGCCGATGAGCAAGATGGGCAGCCATAGCCTTAAAGTTACTGCCGCAAAACATGCAGCGTAACTATAAATCATCAGTTGCTCATGTTTACGCAAGTCATGTGCCCAAATACTTCGCAACGCCTGCAATGTGACTAGCAACCAAATGATACCTAAGCTACCAAATCCCAATGCGGCAATGAGGCCGGTGGTGGAAAACGGGGAAATCGAGATACCTGCCACAGCGCTGATAGTTACTGCCGCAACATACAATTTGCCCAACCAGCGATGTAATTGGAGATACCGGGTTCGCCAGGACTTTACGAACTGAGTCCAGCCCACCAGGAGTGCGATACCTCCGCCCACGATATGGGAGTAGAATCCGATTCGCCAGCCCATGTGGTTGAACAAGGTATCGCTTTTGGATTCAAGCAAGGCGATTTTGTCATTGGCAAGTAGATACAACAGCGGATAGAAGCTAACGCTGACGCACAGCAGAGCGAAAAAGATCCAAGCCATTAACTTCATGCGGACTCTTCGGCCATCGGCCTTTGTAAGTTTATTGATCGGCTCAGAACTACTCGAATGCTCTTTTTACCTCGGGTTTGCTAAGCACAACAATGGCCCAGATACCGAATGGAATTCCCACGATGCAGCATGGTCCAAGCATTGGGATCGCTGCCACAATCGCTGCGGCAAGTGCGATACCATAACTTCTCATCCGCTTCATTTGAATTGCACCATAGAGAACGAAGCAAGCCGCTAAGACGAGTATTCCTCCCCAAATGGATCGGACGATGATTTGGGTATACTCCGAAATGGGGCCATCATTCTCAGCTTCGAGTTGGTCAATGGCACCAAAGGAATACAAGAATAGGTCACCGAGCAGCCCCAGAATGCCTAGCACAATTGCTATGACGGCCACAAGGATCAAGGCAATTGCTGGTGCCTGTACTTTGTAGTTGGGGCTTGAATTCGGAGGCGGTGTATAGGGGGCTTGATAGGGATTGGACATGATATTGTAACGACCTAAACGAGGCACGTTTGGTGACAGGACGCTCGGTAACGCATCGTATCACGACATTTGGCATCCAATGCAACGGTTATGGCAAAAAAGCTTAGCCAGGTCCATGCTGCATGTAGATTTCTTCGTAGGGTTGGATCACAACAAATCCATTTCCTCGAAACATCATTTGAAAACTCTCGCCTGAACCACGTCCGAAGAAGGTTTTGAGCGAAACATCGGTCTTGAACTCGGGTTGCAACGACCCGCTCCAAGCGATGGTAGCGTTGGGATCTGTGAAGACAGGGTTTTCGGGTGTAACCACAAGTGTTAAGGGATCATAATGGGTGGTGATGGCGAGCATGCCGGTACCACGGACTTCGACGTTGAACAGCCCACCCGAAAGCATCGCGCTGACCTTCTTCATCAAGCGGATGTCAAACGATAGGGTGTCGTCGAGTGCCAAGATGTCGTTGCCATTGACAAAAATATGCTCGTTTTGAAGATTGAGCACTGTAATCTTTTTGCCGCTGTCTGCCAAATAGAGCTTTCCCTCTCCTTCTGCTTTGGTGAGCTTGGTCCCTTCGCCACTGACTGCTTTTTTGAGAAGGTTGCCGATGCCACGATCGAGAATTCCTTCGCGCGTGAACTTGATGTTCCCCCGATAAGCCACCATAGAACCAGTCTTGGTCCAGATCATGCCGTGAAGATTGATTTCGAGCATGCGCTCGTTTTCAAGTTCGAATTCTCCTTGATTGAGGTCACGCTGTGCGGTTTTCTGTACGAAGTCTTGGATAGAATAGCGACCCACGGGGAGTTCCTCTTGAACATGATCGATTAACACTCGTTTGA
>JBILTA010000611.1:0-3703 GCA_044371785.1 Pirellulaceae bacterium
ATCGCTAGATTTCGTTATCAATAACGCGGGCATCATCCGCGACAAGACGATTCGCAAAATGACCGAAGCCGATTGGCAAGATGTGATCGATACCAATTTGTCGGGTGTCTTTCATGTCTGCCAGGCGGCTGCTGAGTCTTTGGCTGAGCATGGTCGGATCGTCAATCTGGCCTCTATAAGCGGCGTAGTTGGTTTCTTTGGACAAGCCAATTATGCCTCCGCAAAGGCGGGTGTGATTGCGCTCACGAAAGTCTTGAGTCGTGAGTTGGCCAAACGCAAGATCACCGTTAACGCAGTTGCTCCAGGTGTAGTGTTAACCGAAATGGGCCAATCGATACCCGAAGCCAGTCGCAACCAAATGTTGCAGCAGATTCCATTGGGACGTTTTGGAGAGCAGGAAGAAATTGCCAATGCGATTCTTTTTCTCTGTAGCCCCTTGGCCAGCTACATCACTGGGCAGACATTGCATGTGAACGGCGGTTGGGTTGGATGAGCAAGGCAATCGACTCAAAACTATGCACCGCCGACACAGCAGTCTCTCACATCGCCTCAGGCAGCACGATAGCTTGCGGGGGCTTTATTGGTTCTGCTCATCCCGAAGCGCTTACATGCGCACTAGAAGAAAGATTCCAACGAGATAACACGCCGCGTGATTTAACTTTGGTGTACGGAGCCGGCCAAGGAGATGGAAAACAACGTGGCCTAAATCACTTAGCGCATTCCGGTCTGCTGAAACGTGTAATCGGTGGACACTGGGGATTAGCTCCGTCGCTCGGTAGACTCGCCAACGAAAACAAAATCGAAGCCTACAATTTTCCGCAGGGTGTATTGTGTCAGCTTTTCCGTGACATTGCGGCGGGAAGACCAGGCTGCATTACACATGTTGGCTTAGGTACATTTATGGATCCACTCCATAATGGCGGCCGCCTCAATGCACGTACCACCGAAGAGCTCGTAGAACGCGTTGAACTGGGTGGCAGAATCTATCTATGGTACAAGTCATTTCCGATACACGTCGGCTTAATTCGCGCTTCAGCAGCTGATATCCACGGCGGACTATTGTTCGATGAAGAAGCCATCTTGGGTGAAGCACTTGCGATCGCACAAGCTGCACACAACCACGGCGGCATTGTCATCGCTCAGGTAAAACGAATATTGAATCAACCTGCCCCGCCTCATTTGGTTCGCGTGCCTGGGATATTGGTTGATCATATTGTCGTTGCAAACCAGACTTTACACCCACTCACTTTTGCTGAAGAAGATAACTTCGCGTATTACACTGCTGCGGCAATTGATTCACAAAATGATACCAACGATTCAAACGCTGCCAGGAAACTTTTGAGCGACGAGAGATTTATCATCGCCTCGCGAGCTTGTGATGAATTGCTGCCCGGATCGATTGCCAATTTGGGCATCGGTATGCCGGAGGGGATTTCGGTCATCGCCAAACAAAGAGGCTTACTGGCACAATGTACTCTGACCATCGAAAGTGGCCCCATTGGTGGCGCACCCGCCGGCGGCCTCAGTTTCGGTGCATCCGCACATCCTCACGCCATCATTGATCAACCAGCTCAGTTTGATTTTTACGACGGTGGAGGGCTCGACTTCGCCGCCCTTGGTGCCGCTCAGATTGATCCGCACGGGAACGTCAATGTCTCCAAGTTCGGTGCCCGAATCGCTGGTGTGGGTGGCTTTGCGAATATCGCGCACAACGCCAAAAAGTTAGTATTCTGTGGGTCGTTTACCGCCAATGGTCTAAATGTCGCGTGCAGTAATGACCGTCTATCGATTCTGCAGGAAGGTCAAACTCAAAAGTTCGTACAATCGATCGAGCAGATTTGCTATGCAGCCCAATTCAGCAACCCAAATCAAATGGAAGTACTTTACGTTACGGAAAGAGCCGTCTTTCGGAAATGCGATTCAGGACTTGAGCTGATAGAAATCGCGCCGGGAATCGATCTGAAACGCGATGTTTTGGCTCATATGGCATTTTTGCCAATCATTAAGGCTGTGCGACTGATGCCGACGGAATACTTTCGCAACCGAGAACCTCAATAAGAAAAGAACCAACCATTTTCCTGCTCTTCCCCGGTTTTTTGCCAGCTTAGAATGGTTAAGATAAAGAATAGATCTCCGCACAAATAATAGAAAAAAGACGCAAGTAGAATCCAACCAAAACTCTCCAAGGATCATTGAACTATGAATCGAAGATTGTGCTTGATACTTTTGGGCCTAGGTTCAGCGACATTTCTAGTCGGCTGTGGCAGCCGTTCTCAGAGCGCGGAAACCGAATCGTCTAACCTAAAACCACTCGCGGTTTACTATGGTCGATTCGTTGGCGCGAATCGTGGCCGTGGACCAAAAGACGAGAACGAATTGAAAGAGTTCATCAAAACGCGACCAGCAGCAGAACTCGAACAAATGGGTGCCAAGGACGTGGATAGTCTTTTCGTCTCTTCCCGCGACAAGAAACCCTACAAATTCAAGTTCGAAAGCAAACCTTCGGCTCCTGGTCAATCAAGCACCATCTTTGCATGGGAACAAGATGGAGTGGGTGGCAAACGATTTGTTGGGGGAACATTAGGTGAGGTTAAGGAAGTTGGTGAAGAAGAATTCCGGACTCTAGTACCAAATCCATAATATCGCTTGAAAACCCATTGTTTCACTTTGAAACATTGCCATTGGACCAATAAAAAACCCCTGCTTGAGTTAAGCACTCGAGCAGGGGTTTTACATTTCTGTACCCATTCAAAATCGATGAGCAAACCGATTAGTATTCGTCTGGAACAACGCCACCGTCGTCACGAGTCCCCAAACGATTGAAAATCAATAGGTCAATGTTGAATGACATAAATCGAACACTACCATCGCCCAGCAAGATGTTCATGCCGATGGAGTGGGCGCTACCGAAACGATAGCCTTCCCAACCACCTTGGTTGTCATAGCGTTCGTCTGGGTTAGGTTGAAAACCGGTGTATCGAACAACGTCTGGATCCCAGCCGTCAGCCCAGCCAGCGTCATCGTGCCAATCACCACTTTCGTAGCGTTTTGGATGCAGTTGTTTTTCACCGATAACCAACGCATTACTGGTACCGTCAGTGATGTTGGCCATCTTGGTTTTGCCACCCTGCCATACACCATTTGCGTCCATACCGCCGCGAACAATAACGCCGCGATATTGGCGAGGTACCCAAGTCATGCCCCATACGTCATCAAACCAGTACTGATCCCAACTATTAGGAGTATTGGCTGGAGTTGCGGAGGCATAATCCATTAGATAGCGACCGCCTTGGGAAACGGTTGCGACCGAACCGCGTCGCGATGGACAGAAGAATACAGTTGGACCACCACGATACCGTAGTATGTCTACGTTCTTGTTGGTGTTCAAATTCGCCAAGCTTTGCTGCTCGATGTAAGGCAAAATCGCAGTTGCCCAACTACCGACGGTGTCCCAGGGGTTATAACCGCCTGGTGGAAAATACTTGAAGGTGTCGTGGTGCATGTGAATGGCCAAACCCTGCTGCTTCAAGTTGTTCGTACATTGCATACGACGCGCAGCTTCACGGGCAGATTGAACTGCTGGCAACAGCAACCCAACCAAGATCCCAATGATGGCGATGACCACCAACAATTCCACCAATGTGAAACCGGAACGGCCCATTCGGGACCATGCCTTGCTCCTAGGCATAGATTAGTACCTCGA
>JBILTA010000095.1:0-11768 GCA_044371785.1 Pirellulaceae bacterium
CAAGAACTTCGGGAACCCGCGCGTGCACCAAGTCAATCTTGTTGATAACCGGAATGATCTTGAGGTCGTGTTCCATGGCCGCATAAGCATTGGCAACCGTTTGCGCTTCAACGCCTTGAAACGCATCGACCAATAGCAGAGCGCCTTCACAGCACGTCAAGGAACGCGATACTTCATAGTGGAAATCGACGTGGCCCGGCGTGTCAATTAAGTTCAGTTCGTACGGCTTACCATCGAGAGAGGTTTGCAAGGAAACGGCTCGTGCCTTGATCGTGATACCACGTTCGCGCTCGAGTTCCATATCATCGAGCATCTGGGCCTTCATTTCACGTTTGGATACCGTGCCCGTGAACTCAAGCAATCGATCAGCCAATGTGCTTTTGCCGTGATCGATGTGGGCGATAATGCAAAAATTGCGAATTTTAGAAACGTCCGTTCCACTCATATAGCTAATGTTATTCCGTATTCATGACTGTCCGTTATTGCGGACGAAATCCGAACTTAAGTTTTAGTGTAGACTCGCTGTTATCGTTGTCCAAGTTTTAAAAAGTCATCTCGCGCGATGCCGGCAGCGCCGAGGTAACCCGCATCACCCCCGAGGGTTGCAAAGTCGATCGTGGTTCCCGCTGCGACATTGGAGAAAGTAAGTTCTTTAAACTCGGAACGAATCCGATTCAGAAACCGCATACCGACCTGTGATTCGTGGCCACCAAAATCCATCGCACCGCCCAAGACCACCAAGCCTGGGTCAACAATGTGTACCATGGTTGTAATGCCAATTGCCAAATAGTTGGCGGTCGAATCGATAATTTCTAGAGCAAAAGCATCCCCACCTTCAGCCGCTTCGTAAACTCGACGAGCGGAAATCTTTTCACCAGCTTTAAAGGGTGTTTGCAGGCTGCTGGCTGCACCAGCCTTCAATCCATCGATGGCAATAGCCGCAACAGCGCTGGCGCTTGCGTAGGCTTCCAAATGGCCACGTCCACCACCCCAAACGCATAAGCGGGCTTTGGGAGAGCTATCGACAATGACATGTCCGCATTCGCTTCCAAAGCTGTTTATCCCGTTGATCAAATGCCCATCGACAATGATCCCACCTCCGACGCCCGTTCCAAGGGTGAGCAGAACCATACTATTATGTTTTTCGCCTGTCCCAACCCAAAACTCACCAAAAGCAGCCGCATTGGCGTCGTTGATGAAGGACACTTTGTGGCCGCTTGCCGTTTCCAATGCTTGGCGGATAGGAAAATGATGCCAGTGGGGGTGATTAGGCGGCTCGATGAGCAAGCCGCGGGCAATGTCCATGCTTCCCGGGGTACCTAGGCCAATACGAGCGATTTTCGCAAAATCGAGCCCCACAGCCTCGCAGAGCTCTTTACAGGTATCCGCCATTCGTGCGACCGCTGCTTGAGGGCCGTCTGGTTCGAGGGTGTCGATTTCTTTAAATGCGAGTGTTTTTCCCTGATTGTCGACCAAGCCAATTTTGATATTGGTACCCCCAACATCCACACCCAAGAAAAATGGGGCTTCGGCCTGCGAAAGAGGGATTAATGGTTGATTCGTGGTCATAACGGTACTCGGGAAATCAATTCCAGGTGCGGTGGACGCAATACGCACCCTGTAAAGTATAGGCATCAGATCGATTGGGTAACAGGCGAAAGAGGTATCGATTCGGAGCGATTACGGTTCAATACCCTTGTCGATCCTGGCCGGTTCCTATCAACTAGCGTGGCAAATATTGCTGGCTGGCATTCACTATCGGCTCGTTGGGATTCGATCGTTCGGTTTCAAATGCCCCAGACCACGTCACTGTATTGAAATTCATGACCGCCAACGATTCTTCCCGCACTTCCGTTTCCACCGTTGGGGTTTGGAGTGCTTTGGGTGCCTACATTTGCTGGGGACTCTTTCCAATTTATTGGAAGTTTCTCTCGGCAACTCCAGCGCCCATACTGCTTTGCCATCGAGTGGTTTGGTCGTGTGTGGTGCTGTTGTTGGTGCTCGGCTTAACAAAGCAGCTGAGAGAACTTAGGCGATCGCTACTCCAACCGAAACTTCTAGCCATTTACGCGCTAGCGGCAGTGTTAATAGCCTCTAATTGGCTTACCTTTGTGTGGGCTGTTAATAACAAATACATCGTTGAAACAAGTTTGGGATATTTCATCAATCCGTTGCTCAACGTGGTCGTCGGCTTTTTTTTCTTCAGCGAACGTTTGCGTTCGGTTCAATGGGTGGCACTCATCATTGCGACCTGCGGGGTTGGTTATCTCACCTGGAGTTACGGCACAGTACCTTGGATCGCGTTGATTCTTGCGTTGACCTTTGGACTCTATGGTGTCGTGAAAAAACTAGCACCACTCAACCCCATTCTCGGGCTGAGTTTAGAGACTCTCATATTGCTCATACCAGCTGTGATTTATCTGTGCGTGGCCGCAAACGTGTATGAGCAAGCCATCGGTAGCAAAAGCGTGGGGGGCTGGATGTTGCTAGCAGGAACGGGCGTCGTTACAACGATCCCTTTGGTTTTGTTTGCTGCTGCCGCTCAACGTATTCCGTTAGTGCTCGTCGGGCTCTTCCAATACATTGCCCCGAGCTTGCAATTCTTGATTGGTGTGTTGGTATACAACGAACCTTTTACACCGGAGCGCCAAATCGGCTTTTCGATTGTCTGGATCGCTTTGTTCTTATTCGCCGTGGAGAATATCTATTATCAATCGAAGAAACGGCACGCGAACAAGAGTTCGCCTGAGCTAGCGGCGAAATGAGATGGGCTGAACGGGCGTCGTACGAGCTATGTCGACATGCGAGGTCAGCGAATTTCATCTGCTTCGGATAGCACTTCATCGAGTAAGCGAGTCATACCCATTGATCCCGCAAGTTGTCGAATGGAATCATGTTGTGAGCTATCACAGCAGCGAAACATGCTTCGAAAATCTCGTCTACTGCGTTGACTGCCTTTGGATATCCAAATGAGTTTGGAAATAGCAGCATCGATACGCGAAACTATGGGGAGGAAAACGCCGGAAAACAATTCCATTTTCTGGGAACGTTGAAGTTCACCTGGGATTAGCTCTCTCGGGTAGATGTCCAGTTTTAGGCTCTCTGTCTTGTCAAGAAGTTGAAACAGCGTGCCGGTTCGCACTGCTTTCCGCACGACCTCTTCTGTGAAGAAGAAGTCGGAGCTTGCGAGTTGTTGAACTAAGTCATCAACACGTTTTTGCGCGATGTCAGGAGAAACAACAATATCGATATCTTGAGTCAGCCGGGGTTCACCATATGCCGAGCTAATCGCTCCCCCAGTTAGATGGAAAGGTAGTTGGAGCGAATGAGCGATTGCAACAAATTTCCCAATGGTTCTTTCGAAAACATCAACGGGAAACATGCGGCAGATGCTCCTTGATCAGTTTCACCACTTCCGGTTCATTTTCGTAGAGCTTTAAGGCTACTTCCCACTTAATCTCTTCATCCGAAAGTTCAGGTTTTTCTTGACGAATTCGCAGAGCCATTTGTTGGCGAGTCCATGCAAACATGGCGGCGCACCGGGCCATTTTTTCGGCGGAAGACATCGCTTGCCAGCGTCGTTCGTATTCTAGATCCACTTCAGTCATCGTCACGAGTTTTGCTCCGCAATGCTTTCGACTTTTTCCGCCGATTCGGTGCGGGCAGTCCAGCGATCGACGATGGTTGCTGCAGCAATATCACCGGCCACGTTAACGGTGGTGCGAGACATGTCGAGCAAACGATCAACACCCATGATGATTCCGATACCTTCGGGTGGGACTTTGATGGTTTGTAAAACTAAAACGACCAGCGGCAGGGAGCCACCTGGTACACCTGCGGTACCGATGCCTGCCAGCGTGGCCATGGCTACAACCACGATTTGTTGAGTAAGCGAAAGTTCAACGCCAAAGACTTGAGCGATAAAGAGAACTGTCAGGCCTTCATAAAGTGCGGTTCCATTTTGATTGGCGGTTGAACCGATCGTCAGCACAAAACGCGATACACCGGAATCCAGCTTTAACTTCTCATCCACGACTCGAAGCGACGTGGGCAAGGTTGCATTCGAAGAAGAGGTCGCAAATGCGGTGAGCAATACTTCGGTGATATCCGAGAAGAACTTCGCCGGTGAGCGTCGTGCCAGCGTTGTAAGCGCAATGGAATAAACCACGAACATCTGCAAGGCTAACCCTGCCAACACGGCGATCACATACATCAACAGCGCTTTGACGATATCGAAGCCAAGTGTCGAAGTCATGGTAAACGCCAAGCCGCAAACACCAAATGGCGCGAGACGCATCGCGAAGCGAATGATGACCATCACCGCTTCATAGACGCCTTCTAAGAAACTGATCACAGGGCCACTTGTGCTACTGGTTACGGTCAGCGCGATTCCGAAGCAGAGCGAAAAGAACATGACACCCAACATGCCGCTACCTGGTGAGCTTCCGTCAAGCGAGCCGACAGCTTCTTGCAACGGATTGCGAGGAATGATGTCTAGGAAAGCATCTTTGGGTTTCTTGGCTTGATCTGCTTGGCTCTGTGGCTTTTCGGCTGCCGAAGCATATTTCAGCTTGATCTGTTCTTTCGATTCGGCAGATATTTGGTTACCCGGTTTGAGTGTATTGGCCAGAGTGATTCCAATGAGTACAGCGGTAATCGAGAACAAGAGAGTTACGCAGAGGGTTTGTAGGCCCATGCGTCCCAGTTTACGTGTGTCGCCGATACTGGCTACACCGAGCACTAAAGCGCAGAAGACCAGTGGAACAACCACCATGAAGATCAACCGCAAAAATATCTGCCCGATGATGTCCGCAAAAAATGCGATCCATTCACGGATGTCAGCATTCAGAAATGCGTTGGCCAACAAGCCCGAACCGACACCAATTAATAGCCCCAGCAAAATTTGCCAATGCAAACTAAGGCCACTTTTCTCTTTCGAATTTTCCACAATTCAACCTATTCTGAGTCAAGCGACAGAACGGCACGTGCCCAATGGTTTGTCCCCATCGGTCAACGTATTGTAAGTGGTTTGAGAGGCCGATGTTACCATAGAAGCCGATTCATGCACCATTCACAGGAAATTTAGAAGGCACTTTGAAATTGGAGCTTCAGTGCACAAAGACGAAATGCAACGCAGAGGTGATTTACAATACACCAGGAAAATGTCACGTAAGAGAAAGAGCGGGTGATGGGATTCGAACCCACGACATACAGCTTGGGAAGCTATCACTCTGCCAACTGAGTTACACCCGCGCGTCTTCAATGCGCATGAGACTGAAGTCTCGGATCTGTTTCTAGAATAATATCGCTGATTCCTTTTGGATTGAAGCCTTTAAAGCCATCGTTTCGCTGAAGAATTTCCAGATGGGAACCTATTGCCCCCTCGCGGCGGAATTTGTCGGCCTGTTCGGATGTTATCCACCCTTTTTCGATGGCTCGGATAATCCGTTTTTCGCAAATCGACCAACGTTCACCCACAGTGAATGATTGGCGAAGATGGGGCAAATCGGTGAACGGATTCATGCTGCTTGATCCCAGAGCGGTGAGTTGAGATCGGGCAGCTTCAAAATCAAACTGACATTCCAAATGATGCATACCAGCTTGCAGAATGGCTTCACCATGCAAAACACACCATAAGCCCACGGTGCCAAGCCGTTCGCGGGCGGGGAGCGGGTCGTGGGCAAAATCGCGAACGATTTCGTCGGGGGCTAAGTCGACGTCTGCAAATACCACTATGCCTGTGTCAGGCTGTTCCATCACTTGGGCACCCCAGCCTGCTTCGCGACCCGCGTAAAATCTTTCGCGGCAATGCAGGCCGAGTAGTTCCATGACTCGAATCAACCGATAAAAGCAATGGCGACTGCTACGATACGTGTGATGGTCATGATTGGCCCAGCCGAGTCCAAGACGTTGTTGACGCATGTATTGCAGTCGGCCAGCCTGGTTTCGACCTTGCCAGAATGCTCGTTCGGCTGCGAAGAATTCATCGCATGCCCGGGCCACGCCCACTTGAGAAATGGCCTGTTGTACACGCTCTTCCATGAGGTCGAAGCCTTGTTCGTCCTTATCGAATTTCCGAGGACGAAGTCGAAAGGCTTGGGCAATTTCGGCTACCACGGAAAGGTCGGGGGGGGAGATCGGGTTCCAATGCCAACCGCCATGTCTTTCAACGACCCAAATTTCCCAACCACCTGATACTCGAAAGAGAACCCGACGCATCGCCGATCCTGGCTCACCAATGATGGGGCATTCGGAATCATCCGCTTGGTGCGCGACCAGAAAATCGACAACCGACTCTACCTTGAGCGCAAGTGAGCAAGGAGCTGATTCTGAGAGCGACATATGGCTAATAACGTCCGGCAATTTGGCTTGTTGATGTCGCCAAAGCGGTGGCGAATCGAGCGAGTCAGAGGCAACACGCACGGGAGCAAAGCCGAGATTTTGCAATGATTGCGCGTCATTTTCGACTACGATCCGATCGACCCAGTCCAATAGACGGGTTCCTGTATGCTCATAAAGTTCAGCTTTAAATTTTTCGAGCCAAGGGGATGCAGCCAAGGCTTCATTTAACGCAACAAGCACAGCTTCGGTCGCTTCAGGATGCTTGGACCATTGAAAATCGCCAGCAGCGTTCGTCATTGTGAGTTATCTCGGCCTAAGAAATTTGTTGAAAAGCACGATCGCGGTCGAACATTATTCTACGCGTTCTATTGTCCGCTGGGTGTCGGGCAAGGTATCCTGAAAGCTGAATTTTTTGGACCGCAGTGTGGGTGATCAATTAGGATGGGTTGCCGTGTTTCAGAATTTGCAATGGAATTGGATCAGGTTGCCGAATTTGCCAACCCGTAATGAATCCCCCTCCCCTACCGTTTCATTTTCCAAGCCTGGACATGAAATGAGAGATTTTCAGCAACACTCAGTGATCCTCTGCTTCATCATTGCAATTTCCTCGCTTTCTCATTTGTGCCCAAGTTCACGTGTCATGGCACAGGATAGTGTACGGTTGGCAGCGGTTCAGAGTACGGATTCGACCTCCGCTGACAAAGCAAAAGAACAACGGATTCGCGAACTGATTGAAATGCTCGGGTCGGAGCAATTCGCTTCGCGCCAACGTGCTCAAATAGAATTGGAATTGATGGGGCTGGATGCCTTTGAAGCCTTGCGCGAAGCCTTTGATCATCCTGATCAAGAGGTGGCAGCCATGGCACGTTATTTGATCAATAGTGCTAAAGTCGAATGGGCAAAGGAAAACGATCCACCTTTGGTTCGGGAGACACTTCGCAATTATGATATTCGCACCACCGTTCAGCGCAAGGAAATGATCGACCGATTAGCGGGGCTTCCATCTCGCGAAGGCTGGGCCCCTCTTTGTCGCATTGCCAAATTCGAACCGAGCAATAGCCTGGCCAAATATGCGGCGTTGTTGTTGATGAACAAACGCAAAGAATTGACTCCAGAAGACAGCCGTGTCTTAGTCGATCTTGTGCAAAATGAAGTTGGCCAAAGTCGTCGCGTTAGCGTGGAGTGGTTGCAACGATTCGCTAAGCTGTTGACCGATTCCCAAGCCGATCCAAAGCCATGGTTCCAGATCGCTGAAGATGAGCATGCTTTACTGGACTCGGGTTCCGACGACACGTTTCACGAAACGGTTCAATCGCTCTATGAGTGGGCGGCCATTTTGGGAAGCGATTATAACCAACGCGAAGACGCATTGCGGATGGCCCGAGGTGCCGTACGGATTGTGGGCAATGATCCGATGGGACTCCGAAACGCTTCGTATTGGGTCATCGATAATGGCTTTCCAGAATTGGTCGAAGAGATGCACGACGAGAACCAAGTGTTGTTCACCAAAAGTGCGGAGTTGACCTACTGCTTGGCGGAAAGTTATCGAGCTCGCAAGTTGGATGCAAATGCAGAAGAATATGCCCAACTAGCATTCAAGAATAACTCGGTGGGTATGTTGGCTGCACGCGATCCTCGTGCTTATCGCTACTTCAGAGCCATCGGCTTACAACGGCGCGGCCTGTTCGATTGGAGCGAACGCGAATATTTGGAAACGCTCAAGAACACGCGTTTGCTTGATAATGTTGGCCTAATCGCTCGCTATTTCTATTCCGATATGTTGCACGATATCGGTCGCACTAAAGATGCGGGCGATGTGTGGAAGGAGATCTTGGAAGAATTAGAAGGTACTGGTGAACCATACCGCCAACAACTTCACGCTCAAATGGACCTGGCAAATCTCCGCGATCCCGCCGGTGCTATAAGTCAAGCTTATTACTATCAAGGTAAAGCTTTGGCGGAAAAAGGTGACATCGTTCAAGCCAAAATTAAACTCAATTACGCGTTCGATAATGATCCCGACAATGCCGATGTTTTAATCGCTATGTACCATTTGGAAGGTGACGAGAAATGGAGAAGCACTGTGCGGCAACGTATCAAAGCTTGTGCCGACGAATTTCAGTCACAGATGATTCAAAAAGAGCAAGAAATGGAAACGGGCGGACCATTGTCGGCCGCCAATTCGCGCGAAGATCTAGCCACGATGAATAATCAATACGCCTGGTTGATAAGCAACACCGAAGGTGATCTGCAACTTGCTCTCCGTTGTAGCCAACGTTCGCTCGAGCTACAGCCCAATTTCTCAACGTACCTCGATACATTGGGACGCTGCTATTACGCCGTTGGCGATTATGAAAACGCGATTAAGTACCAACGACGTGCTGTTGAGCTGGAGCCATTTGCCATGTCGATGAAGCGACAGTTGCAACTTTTTGAGACGGAACTACAACAAAAGAAAGCAAAACCTTAGGTACAATGGTTGCTCGTGTCGCCATCCAGTTCATTCTGTTGAGTATATGTGTGACCATACTCGCGTTGGCGGCTAATTTAGAAGTAAATCCACAAGCGACCGAACAGGTCGCTCTCAGTGGTTGGACCCTGCCAGAGCTTTGTCAATCCAAACGTCTATTCCAGTTTGATTGTCCTGGTTGTGGATTGACTCGTTCGTTTATCTACATGGCTCACGGTGAAGTCCCGGCAGCGTTCAAGATGCATCCTACCGGGGCAATGCTCTTTGTCGCTATCATCTTGGCGATTCCCTTTTTAGCAATCAATGCGGTGTGGATTTATCGCGGAAACCGTAGCCTGATTGGGGAACTTGGTATTAGTATGTTGGTACTCGTCAGTACGGTCATGTTAATGGTACAGTGGCTCATTCGGTTAGCCATCTAAACCAACGAATGTCGAAGATGGGCTCTCGTGAGAGGATTTTAGTTTTGCAACACTCTGTGTCGATTACCATTCATGGTTCAGGTACGCCCATCTTGATGGTGCATGGCTTCGCGCTCGATCAGCGAATGTGGCGTTATCAGATCGAAGAGTTTTCCAAAAACCATTTAGTGCTTGCCGTCGATGTGCCTGGCTGCGGCAAAAGTCCAGCGTTAGAGAAGCCTTCGATGGCTGATTTGGCCGCAGAGATCTTTGAAGCCGCGCAGCCCCACATGAAAAACCAGCCTGCAATCTACATGGGGCTTTCCATGGGCGGTTACATTGGTTGGGAGATGATGTCGCGTTTTCCAACCGCCTTTCGTGCCGCAGTGATGTGCGATACACGCGCTGCCGCCGACATGCCAACCACAGCCGAAGGCCGCCGTCAAATGGCCAAGAAAGTGCTTGAAGATGGAGTTGAGTCCGTTCTGGCTCCGATGATTCCAAGATTGCTCTGCGACGAGACTTTAGCGGAGCAGCCAGAGACGGTTAGCATGATGCAAGCTATGATGTTTGCCTCGACGCCGCAAACCATTCATGATCATCAGCTCGCGATGTCGCAGCGAACCGATTTCACTTCTTCTCTCTCAAGCTTTGCGCTCCCTGTGCTGTTGATCTGCGGCACCGATGATATCTTGACGCCTCCAAAGGAAATGAAGCGATTATCGGATGGCTTGCCCAGTAGTAGCTACGTTGAAATCGAAAAGGCAGGACACATGGCCCCGCTGGAACAACCCGCGCGGGTGAACGAGCATATCCATCGGTTTGTTCAAAAGATCTCCTAGAATCCGAGAGATATTTAGTGGTTGCGTGCCGCATCCGTTGCAAGCCAAGTTGCTATCGATGCAAAGTGGTAAATCCAAAATGAGATCCAAGACCACGACGAACGGCAAGATGAATATAAAGCATTGCGAGTGGTTCTAGATTGCGTGCTTGATTGAGCAGGCCGCAATCAAAAGGACTGAAGCCAAGGGCACTGAGCAATTGGCTGACTGCATTTTTGGCTGCCTCGTCGTCTCCACAAAAGAACATAGTGGCTGGAGTGTTTTCAAAGCTGGGATTGTTCATCACTTCAACACTGGCCGTATTGAGTGCTTTAACAACTCGGGCTCCGTGAGCATGCTTCGCAATTTCTTCAGCCGCACTGGTGTTATGGCCCAGTTCCAATCCATCGAAAGTGGCGTTCAGTGGATTGCTACAATCGACGAGAATCGTGTTATTCCAAGGGGAGTGTTGTTCGACGAAAGGGAGGAGTGTTTTCCAGGGTATCGCCAGCAAGCATATTGGTGCGGCGCGAATGGCGACCTCGATCGTTTCGACTTCAATATTGGCGTGAACTAGATCGGCGTGTTTGCCTTTTTCGGTTGGATTTCGTGAGCCGACGTAGACATGATAACCCAATAAAGCGAGCCGCCGCGCTAAGGTTCGTCCCACTTTGCCCGTACCAATAATGGAAACCGTTTGGTCGTTCGAGGAAGATGATGCTGCAGATTCGGCGGTATCAGTAGGACTATTCAATGGTTTTCACTTTCAACAAAGAGCGGCAATCAACTATGCCGCACGCCAGGGAACCACACACAGCAACCGCTGAGGTGGGGCCTGATACGCATTCGGCACACACATTAAAAGGTTGACGTCGAATCTTTGTCTAGTGGGGATAGCGGTCCGCTATCGGATGGGCCAACGAAAAGGGAGTCGCTGTTCGGGCAGTTGGTTTTTTTGTGATGGGTTCAAAGGCTGACGCTGCAGTTGTTTGGGGGATGTTATTTCAATTTTGCTTTGATGTTATGTGTGGAAATAGGGTGTGTGGGCGTGCGCACGTCCACACTCTGCGATCCATGACGGCACACTTGCGACAGCTGTAGGAACAAGCCTGTGGAGAGCGAGCTCTCAACTGCGCAAGTGCACCGTCATAGACCACATGATGGGACGGCAGAAACAGAACTTCGACGCAGGAAGCTATCTGGGGTTTGCAGCTTCGTTTTCGGTTACGCTGATCATGAACGAGAGATGCGAGAGGTATCTCGCATATTTCCGTTGCGTAGCTCTGCAGTAGCCGACACAACTCAAGTGAGAAACGCAAACGTTAAACTCGACGTCCAGAGAGCCTTGTTGATTAACAACGAGGAGGGGGCGTGGCTGGCTCGATCGAAGTGTCCATAAATAGAATCGGGCGTGGTCCAGGGACGGTGCCCGATATAGAGAGTGTGCAAATCCAGGTCATGGGTGCTGCGATAATCGTCCATGGCAACAAAGAGAATGAGCTTGATTTTCCCTGGCATTTGAGGGCATCTAGTACGAATATCCAACGTTGGTTTTTCTTGGGAGCCGCTTTGGTGCAGGTGTCGCATTCGGTTGCGTCGTCTGCCACTTTCGCCTTAGCGTTCGGGGAGCAACAACTCTTGATAGGGCTGCAGCAAGAGGTTTTTTTCGCGGAAGTATCCGCAACCAAAGATGTTTTGCTTGGGCTCTTTAGGATTGCGTAGCTGGGGGGGGTG
>JBILTA010000612.1:0-3688 GCA_044371785.1 Pirellulaceae bacterium
TACCCAAGGCATCGGACTCCAAATCTTTGAGCAAGGAGCTTGCCCCCAGGTTCGGAAGCAGGCTTGGCCAACTCGACCACGAACGATGCAACTTCGCCAAGCGGCGACGGCCTTGCTGGAGTGGTTCATCTAAACGCTGTATCAGTGCTTCCAGGATACGAAGGGACGCGTCATAGCGGAGAATCGTCAATTGCAATTTGCGGCTGACATCGACCAATTGCGATTGAGAAACTTCTTGCGCCGCCTGAAGGCCTTTTTGCTGGGAAGCGTCGTGCTCATTGCCCAAGAGTCTTAGTGCGTCTAAATCTTGCTCATGACGTTGCTTGGATCTGCGGAGTGCTTCCTCAAGTTTCTTAGCCTGGATATGCAAACCGGTAAGTAAGCCAAGATTAATCTTGCAAGGCATCGAACTGAGGCGACTGCGCGTATTGCACCCATCGATCATCGTTTTAAACAAAGACTCCACGATCGAAGCGATAGGTTCTGAAAACGGATTGCGACTGCGGGGATAAAGGGATCGAATCGCATTGCTGCAATTGTGGAGCCAAGCCTCACTCGACAGTCGTAAATCAGACAATAACTGTTCTAGGTTATGCGAAAGTTCATTGAGGTATTCTTCAGACTCCGACAGGATGCCCGTGGTTCGAATGGGATCTTTCTCAAAGCTCATCGAGCTCTTGCCATTGGTGTCAGAACGCGAGCCCAGTGGGAACCACTTGCGGCAATAATCCGCAATACAACTTTGTACGATATCCGAAAGTCGATTTTTGAAATCGACATTGCAGGTATGAAACGAAATAGTTCGCAACCACGGCGTTGGCGATTGAGTCTCGGAGATTGCCGTCGGTTGGCGAGAGGCGTCTAGCGTTCGTCCAATATTGGTACTGCTATCGACAATCATCAATTGTGCCATTTGATGCAGCGTTTCTGTCAAAGCATCTTTAGATGATAGGCGATCATTGGCAAAACAGTAGACCTGATCAACGGGCGGTTTGCGGTCTGCAATCGCTTCGGGACTTCCGTAAAATGGCTTTTTCGTAAGGCCATAATACTCATTATTGATATCGAAATAGTGAGCCAATTCCCTGAAAAACGCAACGGCAGCTGCGCTAGGGATAAGCTCTTTCGGATCCGAGGATGAAGCAGCGGCTGATACGATACCAAGTATCTGATAATCGGTAACTTTCATCTCTTCCAAAAGATTTCGAATGGCAAAACCGATGTCGCAGAATATTGCACTACCCGTCCCACCATGTGCGGATGTCACCAGGTAAATACGCAGTTTTCTGGAGTTGCCATCCTTGGCTTCTTCTTCATCAAGCTGCGCGTTCTGTTGATATTGAACCAAGTACTCCAATGACTCGCTGAGCGAATTGGCGATCGAGGTTTGGTGATCAAGCAAAGCAACCTGGCCTAGTGGTCTAGCACCGCCGGTGGCTTGGCTGCGGGGGATATTGTACAGCCAACGTCGACTAATGGTTTCGAAGGTTTCCGAATGAACTTCACGATAGTAATGCGCATCTCGCAACGGGATTAACAGCTTCTCCTGGTTTTCGAAAGCGATGTCCGGATTGTCCGCGCCAGCCTTGAGCCCTTCGCTGCTCGTATCGATTAGTAGCCAATGCGTATGTTCCGTTGGGGCGTCTGATTCTAGAAAGACGGTTCGCAACTTGGCCATGACCTGGCAGCCTACTCCGCCCAGGCCGATGAAAAGGCTTGGCGATTGTCGCCAAGTTCCAATCACAGAGTCGGGCAAGGCTGGTAAATTCGTGACCGGCTTTTTGGTTACCAATACAGTCGACTGTTTATGATCGACACTCGCAGAACCGCGGGCGATCAAGCGACGTTTGGGAGAAAATGCGCGAGACGCAGACTCCGCTTCACCATTGGTGCGACAATTATCACTCGAGGCGAAACTCTGGTCGGCATGGGCTAATTGATCGATAAACTCGCTACAGCTAGGAAATCGCTGGGAGGGATTCTTTGAGAGAGCTCTGTGCAGAATCGCTTGTTCCGCGTCAGGGATAAGCTCGAGATTCGGAAGATGATGCAAATGCTGTGTTGCAAGTTGTGCCATCGTTGTGCCATCGAATGGCAATCGTCCCGTCAGCAATTCGTAGTACATGATCGCCAAACTATACTGATCACTGTGGCGACCAGCCCGGCCATCAAACATTTCAGGAGCCGCGTAGGACGGTGTCAGACCACCAATGCAAGAGTGTTGCTTTTCAGACAAACTCTTCACCACACCAAAGTCCGCCAACTTGATGCGGTCAGCAACCAGCAGCAAGTTCCCTGGTTTCACATCTAGATGCTGAAGATCATGCTTGAGGCTAAGAAAGTCCAAGGCTTCAGCAGTATCCCGCAAATAGCCAATAAGTCGATCCCGCGGAATGCCATTCATGCTCTGCAAGCAATAAGCTTGGAATTGATCGTAAAGGCTACTTTCCGCCAACTCAGTAACGATCATCAGGTGACCGTCAATGACTTCAATTCGCTCTAAAGATAGAATAAAGGGATGTTTGACTTCCCTAATTCTCTGAAGCGATCGAAGTTCCGAAGCCGCTCGTTCTTCATCGAGCGTACCGTAAACGATTTTGACAGCCTTTTTGAGACCCCCGGGCGCATCGCATAGCCATACCTCGCCATATCCACCCGATCCAATTTTACGAATCAATCGGTAGCCCGGGAGAATTTCCACATCTGGATGGATTTCAAGTGTGGTGGTCATGGTGCGTTTCAAGCCTCAGCGAGAGTTAATCCTATGCGTTGATTGGAGCCGGGACACTAATGGGATTTACAACCATAGTGCGTTGATAATTGGCGTCCTGGACTACCGAAGTTGGTATGGTTCGTACAATGGTTGGAGGTCCTGACGAACCGTTACTTACGACCTGTGGTGTGGCAGCGGGTAAGTTCGCGGTGGATGAACCAAAATAATTGCGGCAGGCCAAATCTAAATACTCTTCACGCAGTTCCAATGGACCACCCGTGTAAGCACAGAATGCTTTGATCTGATGAACCAGGTCGCGGGAGTGACAGCGACGGAAGGGGCGGCCTACACTTCGGAAGTGTTTGTGCACAAGATAGTCAAAGGCTCGCGGACGCCATTGAAATCCTAGTTCCTCACAACATCGTCGCATCAAAGTGCGAAATTCACTTTCGCTAGGATCACCGATTTCAATCTTGAACGGTACACGACGCATAAAAGCTTCATCTACCAACGACTCAGGTTGTAGATTGGTCGAGAAGAGAATTGTTTGTTCGAAAGGGACGCAAATCTTCTTACCGGTAGGCAAGGTGAGATAATCGATACGATTCTCCAAGGGAACAATCCAACGATTTAATAGCTCGGATGGAGCAATGCGTTGCCGACCAAAGTCATCGATCAATAAGCAACCGCAATTACTCTTCATCTGCAAGGGAGCTTCACACGTATTGCTGCGTTGGTCATGACGAATCTCTAAGTTATCCATCGTCAATTCGCCACCTACGATCACTGTAGGTCGCTTGATACGAATCCAGCGTTGATCAAAGTTAGAAGCTTCCATCAAGACGCTGTCTTTTTGGGTAGTGACCTTCTGATGTACGGATTGGTCAAATAGCTTGATGATCATTCCATCATCAATAACCGCATGTGGAATCCATACGCTTTGCCCTTGAGCGGCAGTAAGACATTTTGCGAGGG
>JBILTA010000714.1:0-2997 GCA_044371785.1 Pirellulaceae bacterium
GATTCGCCCCCGATCACATAGGCTCGCGAAACATCCGGAATAGCAGCCAAACGTTCGATGGTTTCTTCCCCTACACGACGCAAGTTGTAGCTATCTTTACCACGTAGTGTCAGGGTTACGACCGGCACATCATCGATTTCGACTGGCTTAATCACCCATTGAGTTACGCCTTGCGGAATCGTGTCGCGATATTCATCAAGCTTTTTGAATAGCTTCACCAAACTTCGCTCACGATCTTGACCGACGTAGAATCGAACGGTGATCACCGCTCGATTCTCACTCGACATACTGTAAACGTACTCGACGCCATCGATCTGATACAAAACACGTTCAAGTGGTGTAGAGATTAATTGTTCAACCTCGGCCGCTGAGTGGCCTGGATATTGAACGTAAATATCTGCGAGCGGAACCACGATTTGCGGATCTTCTTCGCGTGGCGTAATCCATAGCGCGGCGATTCCAATCAACACAGAGAACAAGATCAAAATCGCAGATAGATTGGAATCGAGGAATAGCTTGACAAACCTCGAGACCGCATCTTGCGGTAACTCATGGGGTTCATAATCTTTCATGATGCACTCCCCGTTTGATTCAGTATTACCACTTCACCCGGCTTGAGGCCTGACAACACTTCAAATCCCTGCTTAAACAATCGTCCTACTTGAATCGAACGTCGTTGAATATTGCCATCTACCACCACTTCCGCGAGAGTTAATTGGCCAACGCGTTTAATAGCAGACACCGGCACAATGTTTACATCTTCCTCATCCAATGGAATAAAAAGACGCCCGAACATGCCACTGTAAACGCCTTCTGGACATGGCCCCGTAACCTTAACCGTAAACGATCGTGAAGAAGTTTCCGCTTGCGGAACAATTTCCGTGATGGCCGCTTCACATTGATATCCCAGCGATTCAAGTTCAACAGGCAACATATCGCCCACTTTGAGTTTGACAGCCAGCGATTCGCGTACCACCGCAACTAATTGCATGCGGTCCGGTTCATAAAGGTCAATCAATACTCGCCCAGGCGTCGCCGTGTCACCAGCCTCAATTCGCTTATCAATTACAACCGCATTAAACGGCGCACGAATTGTTGCATATTCCAATTGAATCTTTGTCTCTTCAATCGCCTGTGCTGTTCTCTGAACTTCCGCCTTCATCGATCGGTCGGTAGCTAATGCTTGATCATATTCAGCTTGCGTAATCGCCTGCTTGCCGATCAACCGACTAGCGCGATCCAAGTCTGCGGCTGCTTGCTCCGCTTGAGCTAAAGCGGACTGATGCGATGATTCTGCTTGACGCAATCGAGATGTGAGATCGGCATCATCTAGCCGAACCAAGACCTCGCCCTGTTTCACCGCCTGCCCAGCTTTGACGCGAACCTCAAGCACTTGAGCCAATATCTTAGAAGCGAGTGCAACTTCATTGGCCGAGCGAATGGTCCCCACCGAAGTCTCGCTGCGAGGCAGCTTCACCGAGGCAATGGTCGCCGTTTGTAGATTGGCGGGAAGAGTCACTTCGTGCTCAGTCCCTTCTATAGGTACCTTCGCCTGAAAGTATCCAGAGAGCATGAGCATCAAAAGTAACATCCCCAATATTGCGGCCAACGCACTCACCCAAATCACCAACGTTCGCGTCAATTGCTTCAGGGCTAACTTGGTCATAGTTGGGTTCCTAAGTCGGAGTATGGGACTGGATGGCTAATTCGTAGTTGCAATCGCCGTGCCACACACTCAAAATATACATAAACATCGAAACCTGTCGATATCTCAATCAGTTTAAAGAGACAAAACGACACTCATGTGGCTATCAATTAGGAAAATTCCGTACCAAACAGCTGCTACGGCGAGCGAAAACGCTCGCATATTGCCCAATACCGCCTATTTTCGCCCACATAATGTTTACGAGACAGAAAAAATCACCACCCAAAAATGCTAGACGCGAGTCGACCATCTTTAGGGGAATGTGTTAGGCTGTTGGTCAATCTTTTCGCTTCACATTTTCTCTAGGATCGGGAGCTGTTTACCAATGGCCCGTGGACTAACAGTTTTCAAGTTTTGTTTTTGTTTTTTGGCCGTTCCGTCTCTCCTGCTGGGAGACGAGACTCGAGTTTGGACTGACGCAACAGGGAAGTTCAAAGTGACGGCGACTTTCGTCGAAAAGAAAGGGGACAGCATTGTTCTCGAAAAAGAGGATGGCAAAAAACTGACGATTCCCGTTGCCAAATTGTGCGAAGCGGACCAAGCGTTTCTCGAGGGCATGGAAGCAGCCAACCCTTTCGCTGAAATGGAAGAAGGGAGTGATGCAGGCAGCGGTTCCTCTAGTTCCGCTTCAGGCAAAGGCTCCTCAAAGTCCGGTGGCAATTCGATCAAGTGGAGTGAAGTCGAAACCATCGAAATCTTAGGAGGCGACCGTTGGGAAATTCCGATTCCAGAAACAGCAGGCTTAGATTTTGAACCGAAGAAAATCCCGCTTCCTAAGAAGGGCCATTTCTTTGAGAACATTCACCCGATGGCACTAAACCTGACGGCGAAAAAAGTTGCCCTTGGCTACTCCACCAGTTTTTCAATTCCCGTGCCGCTGTCCCGTTTAATTATTGGCGACCTAACCACTGGAAAAATGATTTCATCCGAAACAACCGAAGCCCATATGAGGCCGTTGTGTCTCTTGGATGACGGCTCAACGGTCTTGATGTGCGGCCTGGATGACAAAGGGGATGGTCCCGAGGTGATCCAAGAATGGACTCTTAAAGGCAAGAAGATCAATAAAGGAGAGAAATGGATTCCTTTTGAAGGAGATCTCGATGTTAAATCGCAGCGCGGTGGCGGAGGTAATCTCGAGGCAGCCCATATCGCATTTGCGGCTCCACTGAAATCAAATCTGGTCTTGCTTTGTAGCCGCAAAGGTCATTTAGCATGCTTTGACATGTCGACTCGTTTGCCCAAATGGCACACGGAACTTGGCGAAGCACCAGCGGCTGGGTTCAATGCGGATA
>JBILTA010000096.1:0-11758 GCA_044371785.1 Pirellulaceae bacterium
GGGAACTTCAACTTCTAACCATTGAAAAATGGCCAACGGAAAGAGGATTGCCCACAAGCCAAAAAGTACGTTGTAAATCGCCGCAAGCCGTAGCGTTGCGCGAACCCAAAATGCATCAAGACGTTTTCCACTTAAATCGCCACGCTCTCTTCGCATCCCAACGTTCCTCACGCAGACATGATAGACTCTAGTCAATCGGGACTCGACGACATCGGGGAGACGCTCATCAATGATTCAGGCTCACTTTATGAGCCTACCGATTGGTCTGGCATCAGCTGCTTCATCTGTTGACATAAAATGGGGTCACCCACCCATCCATGAGGAAACCGCACCGGCAACGGAACTTCCTTGGCTGCCTCTGCTCCGGCATCTTTAAGGACTTGCTCGATATCGGCATGACTTCCACGCATAGCCATTGTTAGGGCGGAGACATTCCATTCTGTGCACAAATTGACGTCGGCACCGAGTCGAATCAACATTTCAACAAACTCGCGATGGCCATAGAAGGCAGCCATCATTAAAGCACTATAGCCTTCTTTGAGATCAAGCTCGTCGATCAAGGCTCCCTGATTGAGTAACAGCTCGCCTACCTTAACCTGCCCAGCTGTTGCGGCAACAATAAGTGAATTGGCCCAACCGGATGCGGCATGAACACTTGCTCCGGCCGCAATCAGACGTTGCGCAATATCAGGGAAGCCACATCGCGCCGCTTGCATCAAGCTAGTCCGGCCGGCCAAATCGGAAGCATTCACATTCGCTCCGTGCTCGATCAGCAATTCCAAGCAGTTTAGCCGCCCCTCTTGGGCACAGAACATCAATGCTGTCCAGCCCTGATTATCTTTCGCTTCGACGTTCGCGGATTGCCGTATAAGCTCCTCACAAATTTCCCCAAAGCCGCCACCACTTGCTAAGTGCAAAGCGGTTAGTTGCACTTCGTGGTGAGAACAATTTGGATCAGCACCGTTTCGCAAGAACAACCGCACAGCTTCCAGGTTCCCTTGTCCTGCAGCAAACATCAACGCAGTTCCCGCAGTTGCATGTTGACTATTCAGATCCAAACCGGCGAGCTCAGTTTCCATTCTCGCGAGGTCCGTGGGAGCGACAATTAAGCATTCCAATAGATCATCCAGTCGCCCCATCGTTATCTCCGCATCTCTTTTAAGGACAATATTTGACCTAGCACGAACCTGCTTCCTCAGTTCGCAAACAACTTTGCTGAATCATACCGCTTGAAAAGAGACCAACACAGCCAGCACTTGTCTTGGCCAGATAATTCACCGCAGTTTGTCGCGATTCATCCGGTCATTTACAGTGAGACTTTTGGGATGTCAGAAAACTATTTTCTTATGGGTGCGGGAGGTGGCATCGCCAACGCGCTGGCTCGTTTGCTAAAGAGCCATGGAGCCCAAATTTTTTTGGCCGGCCGAAATCAAGCCAAAGTCGAAACACTCGCTGATGAATTAAACTCCCCGTTTCAGATCATCGATGGAACCGACTTTGGACAAGTAGAACAGGCAGTTGCTGCAGCATCTTCCGAACTGGGGGGCCTGGATGGCGCTGCCAACTTGATCGGTTCCGTTCTTCTTAAGCCAGCCCATTTAACATCTGCACAGGAGTGGACGAACGTAATCCACACAAACTTAACTTCCGCGTTCGCTTTGATTCGAGCCGCCAGCACTCGCCTTCGCCCCGAAGGTGGCAGCATTCTGTTGATGTCCAGCGCTGCAGCTGGAATCGGGCTTTCCAACCATGAAGCGATCGCTGCCGCCAAAGCTGGTATCGAAGGACTCGTCCGCTCAGCTGCTACAACCTATGCTTCCAAAAACATTCGCTTCAACGCGATCGCTCCAGGCCTCGTTCAAACGCCTTTGACCGAGAGAGTTTGGAATCAGCCGAAAGCGGCCGAAATGTCGCGCAGCCTCCATCCCCTAGGACGCTTTGGAACCCCCGAAGAGGTCGCTCGCGCCATTCATTTTCTGCTTTCTCCTGAGCAAAGCTGGATCACCGGCCAAGTGCTCGGCGTAGATGGCGGGCTGGGCAAACTGAAAGGTTTTCCCAAGCCGCAATAGCGACAAAATGGACTTCGAAATAATCGATTCCAGGCTATCATTGGGGTCCTATACCGGGTACCATCTCGGTCGAAATAGGGTATCTTGTGCATTTTGTACAAATGCCCTGCGCAAAATCCGATTTATTCACCGACGACTTTGCCGCCTGCGACGGTTTGTCGCGGGCGAATAGATGTATTGATAGATTTGGTTTGCGGTTACGATATTGACCGAATTGCGGCAGTAACGTCAGCAAGAGCTTAGGAATCAGGCTTTCGACCATGAATCGTTTTCTGTTCCCTAGATGGGTAAACAAGTTTCTGATGGTTTTGGGTGTAATGATCCTAGGAGGGGGTGCCTATGCAGGTGCTGTCTTCATGGGAGCCACCGACCCCAAAACTCTTAATGTGGGCTATCAACCTCCACAACCCATTCCATTCAGCCATAAGATCCATGCGGGTCAATTGAAAATGGATTGCCGATATTGCCACACTTCAGTGGAAAAATCGGCACATGCCAGCATTCCACCCACCTCGACATGCATCAATTGCCACAGCCCACTGGACAAAGCCACAGGTACTCCCGCACTAGCTGCTGTTCATCCAACCAGCACTAAACTAAAAGCACTCCACGATAGCTGGGAAACAGGAGATTCGGTTCCTTGGACAAAGATCCATCGCCTACCTGACTTCGTGTTTTTCAACCATGCTGTTCACGTGAATCGCGGTGTAAGCTGCGTCACTTGCCACGGCCGAATTGACAAAATGGAAGTCGTTCACCAAGCCAAAGATTTGTCCATGGCTTGGTGCGTTGATTGCCATCGCAATCCAGAACCTCATCTACGTCCTGTCGAATTTGTGACCAAACTAGACTGGACGCCTGAAGAAGGTATCAAAGCAGCTGAGCTAGGCGCTCAGTTGAAGAAAGAGAAGAACATCAATCCTTTGACCAACTGCGCGGTTTGCCACCGATGACACAAGGTTCCGATAATCGATCTATGTACTGGCGCAGCCTCAATCAACTTGAGAGCACTCCAGAATTCGAACAATTCATGAAGCGGGAATTCCCCGTTGCTGCCTCCGAGTTTCCTGACGGAATCTCGCGCCGTCGCTGGTTACAGCTGATGAGCGCATCGTTGGCACTCGGCGGTTTCGCAGGATGCCGCTATCAGAAGGAAGAGTTTGCTGCATTAGTTGCACGTAGCGATCAACGTATCGCTGGCGTTCCGTTGATGTTTGCAACCAGCTTCCAATGGGCCGATCGCCCTGTTCACCTGCTGGTGGGTAACGTTGATGGGCGCCCCATCAAACTTGAAGGAAATCCACAGTATCCATTGCACGCTGCTGTCGACCCATCTGGATTCCATGACGGGAAAGAAGCCGCTTTCTCGATGGCAGGTACTGACTCCTACACGCAAGGTTGCATCCTGCAACTTTATGATCCAGATCGCTGCTCGGATGTCTTGGTTCGCGATGCGGCCGGTAAAAAAGCTAAGCCTGCGGACTGGGATCTCTTTGAACGAACTGCTCGCGAACGCCTAGAAAAAATCAAAGAAAACGGCGGTGCTGGCCTAGTTGTCTTCGCACCACCAACTCGTTCGCCAAGCTTGCGTCGCATGCTTAGCGAAGTGAAGTCGCTTTTCCCACAAGTGACCATCGCCCGTCATTCAATGGTGAGCGATCGCAATTTTGCCAAGGGCATCAAACTGGCCGCTGGACGTTACGTCGAGCCACTTTGGCACTTGGAAAAAGCGGATGTTATCTGCAGCTTGGATAGCGATATCTTTGCACAAGAGTTGGCCGGTACTGTTTATGCTCGGCAATATTCGTCCCGTCGCGAGCCTGACTCCGACAAGGGGCCGATGAATCGTTTATATGTTATCGAAGGTCAGTATTCGATGACCGGTGCGTCCGCTGACGCTCGCCTCACCATTCCGTCGAGCCAGATTGGTTCGTTCGCCTTGGAATTGGAAAAGCGAGTTGATGCAATGCTGACTTCCGGCGCAACAACCGGTTCAGCCGACGAGAAAACGTGGGATGAACTCGATATCGCTGGCCGTATCGAACGAACATTGGATGTTCTTGCAGGTGATCTAGTAAACAATAAAGGCAAATCGGCCGTATTGGTTGGGCGTCATCAATCAGCCGAAGTCCAGGCCGTCGGATTCCGCCTCAATCAGAAACTTGGCAACATCGGCGTCACTGTTGATTTGCTAGACATTCAAGATGATCAAGAAATGCTCGGCGCTATTTCTCTCAAGGAATTCGCTGACAAGTTGGCATCAGGTAGCGTCCAAGATTTGTGGATTTTGGGTGGCAATCCTGTTTATGGTGCCCCAGCTGAACTCGATTTGGCCAAGAAAATTGCGGCTATCGAACACTCGGTCTATCTTGCCGAATACGTCGACGAAACCGCCGAACATTGCCGCACCGTTGTTCCAGCTACTCATCCGCTGGAGAGCTGGGGGGACGTTCTTGGTTGCGATGGTTCGTATGCTGTTTGCCAACCGCAGATCCTGCCATTGCTCAATGGAAAGAGCGCCCTTGAAGTAATCGCATTATTGGTTCAGGCAGGCAGCCGTGATGCTCAAGCTTACGTTCGTTCAACGGCCGGTATGCATTCCGGCAGCCCACTGAACGATCAACAGTGGCGCAAGTTGTTGCATGATGGCTTCCTTGAAGCGAGTGCAGCGAAGGCCGTTAGCGTAAACACCGATCAATTCACTGGCGAGTTCCCAACAGTTGCTCTGGGCAACATTGAGAAGCCAGAAAATAGCAAGCTTGAAATCGTTATCTTGCCAGGTGAATCGACCTATGACGGTCGTTTCGCTAACAACGGTTGGTTGCAGGAACTTCCACAATCGGTTTCGAAACTTGTCTGGGATAACGCTGCCTTTGTCTCGCCAGTTCTGGAAGCCAACCTGCGTCTTAAACAAGGTGAGATGGCCACGATACGTGTTGATGGTCGATCTATCGATCTGCCTGTCTTCGTTGTTCCCGGTATCTGCCCCTCCACTATCGTGACCTACATGGGCTACGGTCGTAAGGCAGCTGGCAACATCGGCAACAATGTAGGTCACGATGTCACTCCATTGTTGACCGCTGACAGTGGAACGGTGTTGACCAATGTCGAAGTTGCACCGACATCTCGCCCTTACAAGCTCGCCACGACCCAAGACCATTTTGCCATCGATGAACTGGGACAAAACACAACCTCTCAGCGAGCGGCAATGTTGGTTCGAGAAGGAACCTACGAGCAATACAAGAACAACAAAGAATTTTCCGAGCACATGGGGACTCACCATCCCGCCTTGGAATCGTTGTGGACACCTCCCGACGTCGCTCAGCAATATGCTTGGGCAATGACGATCGATTTGAACAAGTGCATTGGCTGCAACTCTTGTGTGATTGCATGCCAAGCTGAAAACAACGTGCCAATCGTTGGCAAGGAACAAGTATCACGCGGCCGTGAAATGCACTGGTTGCGTTTAGACCGCTACTTCCAGGGCGACCCTGCTCAGAAGAGCCAAGTCGTCGACCCGAAGGTGGTCTTCCAACCTGTTGCATGCGTGCATTGCGAAATGGCGCCTTGCGAACAGGTTTGCCCTGTCGCGGCCACCGTTCATACGGAAGAAGGCATCAATGCGATGGCCTACAACCGATGCATTGGAACTCGGTATTGTGCCAACAACTGTCCTTACAAAGTACGTCGCTTCAACTATTACAACTTCAACCAACAATATGGTTACTTCTATGGTTGGGTTGATAAACGGGAAGAAGCTAACCGCAAACTACAACAATTGGTGCTCAATCCAGATGTGACCGTTCGCGGTCGCGGTGTGATGGAAAAGTGCACGTACTGCATCCAACGCGTGCAAAATGGCAAGATTGTTGCCAAGTCGGAAAATCGCGAAGTTCGTGACGGTGACATTAAGACAGCTTGCCAAACGGCTTGCCCAACCCAAGCGATTATCTTCGGCGACAAAAAGGATAGCGGAAGTCGTGTTGCCGTTAAGCAAAACGATCCGCGTGCTTATGCCATGCTGGAAGAACTCAACATTCGCCCACGAACTTTGTATTTGACTCGTCTTCGCAACGTTCCTGTTCGATTGATGACCAAATACGAAAAAGACAATATGACCGGCCATCACGATGATCATGGGGCTCATGGCTCACATGATTCACATGACAGCCATGAAGCGCATGATAACCACGCTGAAACCAAACCTGCCGGTGAAAAGGCAGCCGCGGAAGCAGCTCATTGATTTTACTGCTCGCCCATCACAGCCGATTCGTTGTGATGAGATAGCCGTTGTGACCTGAATTTTTAAGTTGTGTATATACCGAAGTAGTGATAACGAATGGCAACCACAGCTACTGCATCTGTTGATAATACGATCGAGGTTCCAGGCCGACGTGCTGACCTGATCACAGGCAATCAGACCTACGGTTCGATTACGGACATGGTCTGTCGCATCGCCGAAGAAAAGACGCCAGCCTTTTGGTATCCTGCCTTCGGTGCCGCTTCGCTTGTCGCCCTGATGTTTCTATCGTTGATCGGATACCTAATCCTGGTTGGGGTCGGTATTTGGGGTAACATGAGCCCAGTTTTCTGGGCATGGCCTATTGTAAACTTCGTGTTCTGGGTCGGTATCGGCCACGCAGGAACGCTGATTTCCGCGATTCTCTACCTGTTCCGCCAGAACTGGAGAACAAGTATCAACCGCGCTGCAGAAGCGATGACCATCTTCGCAGTGGTTTGTGCAGGTATCTTCCCAGGTATTCACGTCGGTCGTGCTTGGCTCGCTTTTTGGTTGACTCCCTATCCAAGCTTAAATCTATGGATGTGGCCTCAATTTCGCAGTCCTTTGCTCTGGGACGTTTTCGCGGTTGGAACGTACGCATCGGTTTCGTTGGTGTTCTGGTATATGGGTATGATCCCTGACTTGGCCACCTTCCGCGATCGCTCGAAATCTAAGTACCGCCGAATGATCTACGGTTTGCTTTCGCTCGGATGGACTGGTTCGTCCCGACAATGGATGCGATATGAGAAGGCGTATATGTTGCTTGCAGCCCTGGCGGCCCCTCTGGTTCTTTCGGTACATACGGTCGTTAGCTTCGACTTCGCGGTTTCACAATTGCCAGGTTGGCACACCACGATTTTCCCACCTTACTTCGTAGCTGGTGCTATTTTCTCCGGCTTCGCGATGGTGGTAACTCTGTTGGTTCCCGTTCGTGCAATCTTCAAGATCGAGCATCTCATCACGCTCCGTCACCTTGAAAACATGAACAAGATCATTTTGGCAACAGGCTCGTTGGTCGGTCTGGCATACGGCACGGAGTTCTTCATCGCTTGGTATTCACAGAACCAATACGAAAGCTTCGCGTTTATCAACCGAGCTTTTGGCCCCTACTGGTGGGCTTATTGGACAATGGTTACCTGTAATGTGATTTCGCCTCAGTTGTTCTGGTTCAAGAAAATGAGGACCAGTCCTTTCTGGATGGTGGTAATCTCCATCTTTGTGAACATCGGCATGTGGTTCGAGCGATTCGTGATCACGATCACTTCGCTAAGCCGTGACTTCCTTCCATCGTCGTGGGGTTATTATCAACCAACTGCAATCGACGGCTTGATGCTGTTCGGTAGCTTCGGTGTGTTCTTCACCTTGTTCCTACTTTTCTGCCGCTTTTTGCCAATCGTGGCAATGTCGGAAGTAAAGGGTATTTTGGCAATCCAGAACCATGACAGTCATGGCCATGGAGAGCACGGTTCACACCACTAAGAGTATTTTTGATTGACTTTCCTTGTGATCGCAGGTCTACCTTCGCTCACTATTAAGATCCATCGGATAATTTGGTTCGCACATGGCCCATAAGCACAAAACCAAGAAAGAACCAGCCGCCCCCAAGTCATTTGGTTGGATGGCAGAATACGTAGATGAAGCGCAACTTTTGGTTGCAGCTCGAAAACTGCGCGATTCAGGTTACACCAAGACCGATGCCTTCACTCCATTTCCTGTTCACGGAATCGATGAAGCACTGGGAATCAAGCCAACGATTCTCCCCTTCATCGTGCTCTGCGCAGGTATGACAGGTACGGTCACTGCGTTGGCGATGGAGTGGTACACCAACGCTTTTGATTATCCTTACATCATCAGCGGTAAGCCTTTTGCAAGCTGGCCTGCGTTTATTCCAGTCAGCTTCGAATTGACCATTTTGTTCTCGGCCTTCACTACCTTTCTGGGTATGTTGGCCCTGAACGGTTTACCAAAATTCAGCAATCCAGTTTTCACAAACCCACGTTTTGATCGAGCGACCAACGATCGCTTCTTCCTGCATGTGGATTCGAAGGATCGCTATTACAATCGCGACGCAGTACACAAGCTTCTCAAGGACACACATCCAGAGTCCCTAGAAGAAGTTCTTGAAGATGAAAGCCCCACAGAAATCCCACGAGTGATTTGGATGGGCATTACCACCTTGGCAATTTTTTCCTTGGTTCCGTTAGCGGCGATTTATTTGATTCGCGAATCACGTAGCGAAGAACCTCGCTTTCATATCTTTTTTGATATGGACTTCCAACCTAAGAAGAAATCACAGCAAACAACAACGCTCTTCGCTGACGGTCGTGTTACTCGACCGCAAGTTGCCGGCACAATCGCTCGTGGGCAATATGCCCCAACCGGTGCATACTACTTGGGTTACGATCCTGAAAAAGTTGCATCGGCAGAAACCACAAAATCAACTCGCTTTGTAACTCTGGCACAACCACCCGCAGAAGCGACCGCACCCCCAGAGGAAGGCACTCCACCAACACCGCAAGAACCCGCAACACAAGAAAAACCAGCAGAAACTCCTGCAGAACCAACAGCACCAGCTGCAGCTCCAGCTGCAACGGAACCAGCTCCAGCTCAACCACCAGCAGCTCCTGCTGCTCCAGCTGCTCCTGCCGCAGCACCCGGTGAAGTCAATCTGGATACACTCCCTTGGCTCACAGATTTCCCTGAAGGTGTTGTTTCGGAAGCCAACATGGCTCGCGGTAAACAACGCTTCGAAATTTACTGCGGTGCCTGTCACGGTTTGGCTGGTGATGGCAACGGCTTGGTTGCTGGTCGCGCTGCTGAACTTGCACAGGGCTACTGGCTTCAACCCACCTCATTGCATGATGAAAAGGTTCGAACACAACCTATTGGAAGAATCTTCCATACAATCACCAATGGCAAAAACAAAATGGGTGGTTACAGCTCACAAATCAACGCTGAAGATCGCTGGGCAATTGCACTATATGTCCGAGCTCTACAACGTAGCCGCAATGCAAAGATTGAAGATGTACCTGAAGGTGAACGAGCCACGTTGGGCAAACCTTAGTTCGTAAACCTATCCCGGATTCATCCAACCTGGATTTAAACAGATATAAAGAATCGAGTTATGACGAGCGAAACGAATAGTAACGACATCTCATTGCCATCGTCTTGGAAGGTAATGCCAGCCATGCTGGTTGCCGTCGGGGCGGTCTGTTTGTTGTTGAGTGTCGGATTGTGCTATTTGAATGCGACTCCTGAGCATAAAGCTGCAGGCGTTAAGTTCTTTATGCATTCTTATCTCACCAACTACATGTATTGCTTGTCGTTCGGTTTGGGGGCGCTGTTTTTCGTACTGGTACAGTTCCTCTGCCGAGCTGGCTGGAGCGCATCGGTTCGCCGCTTGGCTGAAATCATCGCTTCGACCCTACCTTTAATGGCCATTTTGTTTCTGCCAATTTTGGTCATGGTCGTAGCGACCAATAGCACTTCGCTATATGAATGGAACACTGCCACGCCCGAAGGCTTAATTGCTGCCAAAAAAGGATTCCTTAACGGTCCTTTCTTTGCTCTACGCTCTGTCGTTTACTTCCTCGTCTTCATTGGCTCGGCGTATTTTGTATATAGCAACTCGCGTCGCCAAGATGAAACCGGTGACGCCAGCATCACATTGAAGATCCAAGCCTACAGCGGACCATTGATTATGCTGTACGCTCTTGCAATCTCTTTTGCCTCATTCGACTGGGTCATGTCAATCGACGCAGATTGGTATAGCACCATTTTCGGAGTGATCATTTTCGCAGGTAGCATGCTGGGCTTTTTCTCCCTGTTGGCAATCTGCAGCATGCTTCTTCAACGCAACGGTAAACTTGTAAAGTATGTGACTGTCGAGAACTACCATGACATCGCTAAATTCATGTTTGGGTTTGTGATGTTCTGGGCTTATGTATCGTTCTCGCAATACTTGCTCTATTGGTATGGTGACATTCCAGAAGAAACACTCTGGTATCAAATTCGTATCAACAGCAACAACGGCTGGGAATACATTGCCATCGCTCTGCTACTTGGGCATTTCGTGATCCCATTCTTGGGACTTCTATCTCGCCATGTCCGACGGCATCGCACAGGCTTATTTTTCTGGGCTTGCTGGCTTTTGATTGCACATTGGATCGACCTCAGCTTCCTTATCCTGCCAAATACAGGACCAGTTGAAACGACGTACTTGCTCGGGCACTTGCTCTGCTTCATCGGTATGGTTTCGATTTTTCTAGCCATGCTGATATTCAGGGCAATCAATGTACCGTTGGTAGCGACCCGCGATCCACGTGTGCCTGAAGCTCTTTCCTATCACAACATCATCGTTTAATAAGGCCTAGTTTCGATGGCTCGTTACGACGACCTAAACACGAATTTCATTGCGTTCTTTTCTGTCATCAGTTGCGGTTTGCTGCTGGCTGTGATTCTCGCGTTCCAGGCTTTCGCCTACCAAATGGAACATTCGGAAGAAGAACGAAAGCTTAACGTTAGTGAATACACTGCCGCCAATAAAGCGCTCAGTGAACAACGCCAGTCGATTAGCGGTTATAAGTGGGTTAAGGAACTTGTTCCTGTGACCGACCCCGCCCAGAAACCGACTGAGGTAGAGAGATTGAATATTCCAATCCAGCAGGCAATGGAATTGATCTTGCAAGAAGGCAGCAAGCCAAAGGCAGAGCCTGCACAAACCTAAACCAGAACATCCTTACAGACAACACCTCTACACCCTTATTTCCTTTTAAACCCTTGCCACAGCGTTTTTCATTTTACTTCCCGTTTGCACTGGTCCTTGTGACCTACCTGGTTGGTGCCTCTTTCGCATCGACTAATGGAAGTGTGGAAAGTACAGACAAACCGGTCGTAGCTGCGGGTGCTCCAATTCCGAATTTTGATGGTTTCGGAATTGAAGAGAAATTGGGCGTTTCGGTGCCCCTCAACTTGGTGTTTCGTGGAGAAAATGGGAATCCGGTTACACTCAGCAGTTTGATCGATGGCAAGAAAACGACGCTCCTGACGTTGAATTACAGCGATTGCCCCGGTTTATGTGTTGCACAGCTTGATGGCCTGACTGAGTCACTGCGGAAATTTGATGCATTGAAATTAGGTGAGGACTTTCAAGTGATCACTATTAGCATCGATCCTAAGGAAAGCTCTACTCGGGCTTTGGCTACCAAGACAAAGTATGTCGGAGGCCTCGGACTGAACGAGAATTTCCAGGGCTGGCGTTTTCTAACCGGCGATCAAGACGCGATTACAACCATCGCTGATTCGGTTGGTTTTCGATATACCTGGGACCCGGTTACAAAACGATTTAACCATTCGGCTGCGACAATTGTACTGTCGCCCAAAGGAATGGTTACACGTTATCTTTATT
>JBILTA010000097.1:0-11730 GCA_044371785.1 Pirellulaceae bacterium
GAAAACGACCATAGCCGTCCAGAGTACGATTGCCCCCCAGAGGAGAGCGAGGGCGGGCGTCAAGAACACAACAAAGCGATCAGAAATAACGTTAGCTCGATGATCTCGTAGGTCGGCGAGTTTGGTGAGGATCCATGCCTGCGAAACCGGATCCTGTTCCGATTGAAGGGTTTTACTTTCGGCGGGTGTAATTAAATGAGCTGCCGAAAGACATTGCCAGAAGTTCATACCCAGTTCGCATTCATTACGAGCTAGCAGAAGTTTTAGGCGAACGGCTTTGCGATGATGGTACTTAGCCAAAATGGTGAGTGAGTTAGTCAACGAATAGGGTTTGTGGACTTGTAGACTGAGTAAACGCAAGATGGTTGCAGTGGAGAGAAGATCTTTGGTAAAGGTCACCAGCGGCAAGAGGTTCCTACGAGCATAGGCACGAAGTGAGGCCAATAGCCCAGTTACACTCAGCAAAATGATTGCCAAGACGATCCAGGGAAGCGAAAGCAAGAAGCCGTTTGCAAACGACTCAAATATGGGAATGGAGAAGGGAGGCGTCATTCCATACTCTTGCATCATCTTTTCAAAAGTTGGCAGAATTCGTTGCGATATGTAGATCAAGACAAAGAGGACAGCGATTCCGACAGTTAGCCAGTATATGCGGAGTGAGTTGGCATCTGTATTGGCTGAATGGCTTCGGTCGATTGCTTCGGTTGTTAGTAGGTGGAATGTTTGGGGAAGTGTTCCAGTTGCTTGACCATGGCGAATAGCGACTACGCTGCTGGCTGGCAACACATCGGGGGTTTGTTCGAGGGCATCGATAATCGAGAGACCGCTACTCAACCGACCAGCGAATGTCTTGAGCGTACGCCGATATTGTCCTCGGTTTTCATTGCTATAAGCGGTGAATAGGCCTGCTGGATCCGCGTCGGCGCGATAGGCGGATTCGACAAGCAGCAGGGTGTGGTATTGAGAGATGGCAAGTTTATCTCCAGAAAAGAGCGTGGTGTTCTTCCAAGTTGCGCCGTAGAAATCGTCAAAGAGCCTTGATGCTGGAGTGAGCAATTTGGCGAAGAAAGGAAAGTTGGTGGTTTGCATGATACTATTCCTTCTACGATAGCGAAGTGACTAGGGAAATAAGTGGAAGGAAAAGGGCCAAGATAACAAACCCCACGAACAGGCCGATGAAGATCGTAGTTACCGGCCCAAGCAAGCCACCGAGTCTTTGTTGTCTTGATTCATAGCGTACTCGGTTTGCATAGGCGATCTGTCGCAACAGACTTGGTGAAGGGGAGGGGGCGGAGAACAGGGCATGCACGACTGTGGCAGGTAAACCAGAAACAACTGAGGCGTTGATTTCGCTTTTTCGACCGCTGGCAACATGCTGTAGTTCATTGGCAAGAGCATAAGATACGGTTTTGAGAAAGGGAGACCTACATGCTGTAGCAGCGATCGGT
Organism: Pirellulaceae bacterium; assembly: GCA_044371785.1. Taxonomy (GTDB): domain Bacteria; phylum Planctomycetota; class Planctomycetia; order Pirellulales; family Pirellulaceae; genus JAFLCP01. Next base: position 1,449 of record JBILTA010000097.1, read on the forward strand.
ATGGCGCGAGACGGGGCAAAGCCCAGCTCAAGAAGCTCCGCCAAAACGGACAGCCAATGAGTCATCGACTCAACGTTTCTCTTGCTTCCAGAAACCCAAAAACCAATCACGGAAATGATTTGTAGTCGATGAAAAAGGTATCCAATAATTGAGAAGGAGCATGCAAGGAGTGCAAGTAGCGTCGCTGTGCTGAGGATGGCGAGAGCTGGATAAGAGTTTAGGAATCCGCTAAAGCCCACAAGGATTTTAGTTGCGGCTGGGAGGCGAAGTCCAAATTCACGATACATTTCCCCGAATACGGGAATAACAGTGTAACCGAGTAACATCAAAAAGATAAAGGTGATCGTGGCCATGAATAACGGGTAGCCAAGAACGCGCAGGCCGAATGTTTTAGGCAGAGAGACATCCAGGAAGCCGGCAATTGTCTCTCGGATTTCGGTCTGGCTCAGTTCAGCAAGGCGATTGAACCGAATAATCAAAGGTAAAATCGCGGCCAATTTGGGATCGGATATCCACAAGAATGGATCACGCTGATTCTCAAGAGCGTTTACCAGTTGTTGCAGAACTTTCGACTCAGCGTTGGACAGGGGTTGTTTCGAGTAAGCTTTAAGAAATCCGATAAGCGGTTGTGACCGTTCAAGGATACGACCTAGTCGCTGCATTTCTTCTGCTGAAACTTGCGCTGAATCGTGGGAATTGTGGGGAGTGTGGTTTGTCATGCTCACAAGTTATTCCTTAAGGTAAACAAATTGTGATGAGCAATTCGACAATGGGCCAAAAAAGAAGGACGCCGAGAAAGAGCACGACCAGTGCACCGGGAAGGATTCGTCCAAGCATGGAGTAACTGATGTCGTGTGAATGCTGGATGGCGACGATACGAGATTTCATCAGCTCCTCGATTGCCTGGTACGAAGCTGTGGTGGCTGCTTTCCCTTGTGGGGTTGTCGTTTGATTTCTGGCCCAAGCGAGAAGATCACTATCCATTTGGAGCGAGGTGTTAAATCGATATTCGTCGGACGAGGTACGGGACTGTTGCTCGAAATAGGATCGCAGAAAACGTGCGATGGCGAAGTTAAAACCGAAGACAGATTGCTTGCGGTTCGAATGAGGCAGTAAGGAGCCAAGTCGGACCACTAGTTGCGGCATGGCTAGAATGATAAAGAAGAGCGTAAGGTAAACTACGAACGTGATACCGTAATTCGCTTTAAAGAAATTGAGCCACTGAAGAGCAGGACCTGGAGTTAACTTCGAAGTTTCGTAGATCGTTTGTAGGACACTGGAAAACTGTAGCCAGAGGAAAAACACAAGACCGGCGAGCAAGTAAAGTGCAATGAGGTGGCCGCAAGCATATCTCCAAGTCCGGAGTTCAAACTGGCGTTGTAAGCCGAGTTGATGAAGCAATTCGAGTGACGTCAACTGGCCACCCGACAGTTTGTAGGCTTCTAAAGTTGTGCGATACTCAGGGGATTGATCGCCCAGAGCATCTTGAAGGTTGGAGCCGCGACTAGCTTGCAGGGCTAAACGTGAGTTCAGTTGCTCTAGTTGTTCGGGCGTTACTTTGGTGGTGGTGTCGAGCTGTAAGGGGATGTGCGCTGCCTGCACTTGACCGATATGGTCATTCAAACGCAGGACGTTGGCTAAATCCTCTCCCAAATCGCTTCGAATAGCCATCATGGATTTCCAGTGGTGGATGTGGCGAAGCCAAGAACACATGCCTTGGTATGGCTAGATAGATGCGCCACTGGCAAGGAATTATTCAATTCCAGAAAGTTTTCTTTGCCGCTTATCGCTCAAGGGCGAGCGCGATATTTGCAGCGGCCAACATGCCGAGAGTGGGTATTATTCTGGATCGCGAAATCGACTGGCGACTTCTTCGCGTGTTTTCCAGAAGGCTTCCAGGAAAGAAGATTCTGCTCGAAGTTTCCTCTCAGCAGCTAACCTTTCGCTACGAGCATAAACATGCCGATCAGCGTTGTCGCCGACTTCCTTAATCCATTGGAAGTAAGCATATTGAGCGATAGTGGCCCCTATGAATAGAAAGGAGAATAGTAGCAGAATTCGCCGTGATAGGCGTTTGTCGGCACTTCGGTCGTTCTCTTGTTCTACAGCAGCTTCCAAAATGTTGGAACGTAGATCCGCTGAAGGTTGGATGGGGTTGACGGCAGATCGTAGTAAGTCTTCGATCTCTTGTGGGCTGGAGAAGTGTCGGCTCATTGATGTACCTCCAGGATTTGGTGTCCTAGAAGCGTTGCAAGTTTAGACAGCGCGTATCGGTATCGACTGGCAGCAGTTTGGGGCGGAATGTTCAGGACGGAGCCAATTTCAAGAAACGTTAAGTTCTCCCAGATCTTTAAAACCACCACCTCGGCTTGTTCTTTGGGCAATTCTCGAAGTGCAGCAATGACTTGGTTGTTTGACTCTTGTCGTTCGAGTCCATGGTCGGGAGAGGTAAACAAAAAATCAAAAAGCCCGCCTGTGAGGGTCCAGCGTTTTTTCTTTCTGAGGATCAGCAGCGATTCATTTCGAACCATTTGCAGCAAATAGGCCCATGGATTGGCGGTCTTGAGAATAATCTCATGATCCGTGGAGACCTTCAGAAGAGTCGCAGAGACCGCATCTTCTGCATCGTGTTGGTTTTGGCAAATGGTATACGAAAAACGAACCAACCGTACAGCCGTGAGGTCATAAAGGCCCCCCAAGGCAGCGGCTCCACTCTCACGAATGCGAACTACGCATTCGCGAACTTCTTTAGAAAATGATGGGATTGGTTGGTTCATCGCTGTTCAAGATGCGCCATTAAGCCCTATTTATCTAGTCAGGCGCTCATAAAATCGACTATTTTTTGGCAATTGGGACGGCACTAGTTCACCAACGGATGGGCGTCCCCTGAGAGGCTGCATCCACCACGGAGCGTGGGAGTCCTCGTTGCAGTCGAACTTGGTCCAAGTTCAGCATGGAATCCATTATTGTGGCAATTAGGTCGGGGATCTTGATAGGGTCGGAAGCAGGCGCGGAGCCTTCACGGTTGGATTGCCCCACGATTTGCCCTTGGGGTAGGCCTCCACCATAGAGAAGCAGCGGGGCTATTTCACCCCAATGATCTCTGCCGCCAGCAGCGTTGATTTTGGGGGTTCGCCCCATTTCGCCACAGCAGACCACCAGAATCTTATCCCGCAATCCTCGAGCTTCAATGTCATCAATCAAGGCTGCGAGGGCATGATCAAATGGGGTGCCTACATAGCCCATTCCTTCTCGCATCGTTGCGTTATTGATATCGGCGTGCATATCCCAAACAAAGCTGGTGGTTACGGTTACGAATCCAACACCTCGTTCGCAGAGACGACGCGCTAGAAGTAGCAGCTTCCCAATGGAGGCTCCATGGTCGGCGTAATGCGGATGGTTGTTCCATTTTTTATCGATCCGATCGATATTGGCAAGCTTCTCCGTGTCATAGCCTTCAATCAACTTCGGATCTTCTTGCGAAAGATCGAAAGCTTGCGCGACTCCGCTTACCAATGTTTCAAAGGCTTGTTGTTGTAAGGCAGTTGTCCCCGCAATACTCGGTGATGCGTCCGCAAGCCGCTTTAAAGTGTCAAGTTGAGATAGTAGTTGCTTGCGATCTTCCAAACGTGCTTGTGGGATGTTCAGTCGTAAATCTTGTTGCAAATTTGCGCCGTCACCTGGCACAAAGGGGGAATACGCGGCACCAAGAGGTCCCGCAGACTCAAAGTCGCCGAAGTTCTTGATCGCTGGACCCGCTTGTTCTCGGACGGCTCTGGGAAACAGGGTCACATTGGTGGGCATAGCTGTAGCGGTACGCGTAGGTCCGGCGATTCGAGAATAAATGGAACCCATGTTCGCTTTAAGAGTTCGGTCGCTGAGAATCGGCTTAATGTCATGGTTTCCATCGCCTGTTACAAAAGAGCGAACGATGTTAAAGAGATGAGCCCTTTGCGCAAGCTTCTCAAAGGTGCTCCCAAAAGTAATCCCAGGAATACTTGTAGGGATCTCACCGGTCATGCTGCGAATGCTGGTAGGGGCATCCATTTTGGGATCGAACGTTTCATATTGTGATGGCCCTCCATGCATGAAAACAAAGATGACGGAACGATCTTTGAGGTAATTTGGCTCATTGCTCGCAATGGCCTTTAGATGCAGGAGTTGAGTGAGGCCTAATCCGGTACCACCTAAAGCACCAATTCTCAAAAAATCTCGTCGACTCGCAACTCGGTGATCAGACAAGAACCGATGCGTCGAGGGCGCATTGATGAAGCGAAGCATAAAGCAACAACCGTTTACATGGTCAGTGAGGAGTGGAGAGGGGCAGGGTTGGGAATTGAGTTTAGCGCGGCAAAGGTGAGTTAGGTCAAGCTAACAGTTCACGAAGGTGACTGCCACCAAAATTCCAAAAAAATCGGGTCCCATCCTCGGCAAGCCGCTTCAGGTTCTTGGAACCCCGGGGGAGCCTGTGGAGAGTTGTGCTTTTGCGAGAGTTTAGGACCTGAAAATTGTGTGCCAAATGTGAGGAAATCGCCCCAAATTAGTTCCGATTTGCCTATCTTTACAATGTTTTCGAATTGCCTGCTGGCCCAGATAAACCTGTAGCATTGGACGATGGAATTGGCGATAATGAATTACCTATTCCTTTGGACTATTTTTCCATATTTTCCTACCTCATAAAGATCGATTGGCACATGGTCTGTTCCTTTCACTGGCGAGTCTGTTCTCTGCGTCTGTTGTGCGTGGCTGCTGCCATGTGCATGACAGTGATCAGCAGCAATGAGGGGACTGGTCAGGAAGCGAAGGGAGCGATTGCTCCAGGCACTGAATCATTGCCAGAGGTTGTGGCTCGTTGGGACTTTGGAACAGAAGATACAAATAACTTTGTGATGCATGGTTCTGTCCAACGGGACCAACCTGGGCCTCGGCCACCGCAGTATCCTGACTTTGAAGCAAACAATACCTCCCTTCGTTTGCCAGGCGATGGGTCGCACCTAAAAATTGGTGATCCTGGTAAGGCCAGCCTCTATGATTTTGCGCAGGGTGATGCGATTACGTTGGAAGCGTGGGTCAAGGTAACAGATCTTGAAATGCATGAGCATCATGTAATCATCGGAAAGGGACGAACTGGAAACAAAGGTTTTCCATCGGATAATCAAAACTGGGCCCTTCGAATACGACATCAAGGCGGAAAAGGGCAGCTAAATTTTCTGTTTGCCACAGATCCGAAAGAATCCAAGGGAGGGCACTGGCATCGCTGGACCTCCAAAGAAGGCTTTGAAGCATCAAGCGGGTGGCATCATGTGGCGATTGCCTATCGATTTGGAGAGCCCGATTCGATTCGAGGTTGGCTCGATGGCAAACGAGTTAGCGGAAGTTGGGATATGGGAGGACCAACCTCACTTGCTCCCGTAGTGGATGACGACGAGGTTTGGATTGGTGCCTCGCAGGGTGGATTACCTGCGAACAGTTTCGGAGGTTATATCGATGCGGTTGTCATACATCGTGGATTGGTTAGCGATGATGCAATGAAAGGGCGTTACCGACGCGAAGGCCCAGCAATGCTTGCCGTCCCCGAAGTGATGCCCGATGTTGGTCCTATTCCTCGTGGCATTGTGCTACTAACGCTACATGAAAAACACAAATCCCATCAACGTTGGCTGGTGGAAGATGAAAGCATGCCTGAAAGTTCGTTACAGTACGATTCGTTGGGGGCTTTTTTCTTGCAGCGATTGCCGGTTGCTTGGGATGCTTGGGGGATTCGTGATCATTGGGGTGTGCCGGTGGTAGCAAGGATGGCTGCCGACGTAAATCTTCCGGTGGGCAATCACAAATTGCTTCTGCGTACACGTGGCTTGTCGCGATTATGGATCAATGGGAAAGTTGTGGCTCGCACCCAACCATTAACAGGTTCGCCGAGTGGTGAAGAACCAATCACTCCACTCCCCGTGCCTATACGTGACGGCATTCGTTTGCCAGGATATCGACAGCAAGAAACAGTTGTGGATTGGACTGTCAGCCAACCAGGTGCTAGCCGAGTTGTCTTGGAAACAATAGTGGGTGGGAAAGGTCATCGGCCCGATACGGGTGAATTAGTGGTTGCCATAGAACTCGAAGGTACGAATCAATTTCGATTACTCAGTTGCGAGCCCGTTGATGGGACTCTGGTACCACTAACGGACAGCGCTATTGAACCGCACGCGAAGCAAGGTGAAGAAGCGATGCGCCGATTTGATATCGCACGCCGTCGCACGCTCGCCAAATCACAAGATGCATATTGGAGCACACGACATGCAGATGCAAAGGAGTTAGCATCAAAGAAGTTGGCAGCCCTCATTCATCGCCTGGGAGTCAATTCTCTAACAGATCTATCGATTGACGGTTTTATTCAAAAACAGGTTGAGGAAGCGAAGTTAGTATCCCAAAACGCCAACGTGGATCATGCTACGGCGTTTCAGGAAACAATCGGGAGTATTTTGCAAGAGCATTGTGTGCGCTGTCATGGTCAACGATCGTTGGGCGGATTTCAGTTGAACGACAAAGAGTCATTGTTGTTGGGAGGAAACTCTGGCTTACCAGGGGTGACGCCTGGAAAACTGGACGAAAGCGAGATTTGGCGCAGAATAACCACCAGCGATGTTGTGGAGCGGATGCCACCCCATAGCGATGGGCTGACTTCCGAGCAGATCGCGGCAATAAAAAATTGGATTGAAAAAGGTGCCGAGTGGCCAGCAACGGCATTAAGCGTAGATCGTTTAACCTATTCACCGCTGCTGGACGATCCAAGTTTTCTACGCAAAGTTACTTTAGATACAATTGGTACTCCACCTACCGAACCAGAATTGAGAGCGTTTCTCGCGGATCAATCTGCCGATAAACGTAGCCAAGCCATTGAGCGACTCCTTGCCGATAAACGTTGGGCTGATCATTGGCTTCCTTATTGGCAAGATGTGTTGGCTGAGAACCCAACACTTATCAACGCATCCTTAAACAGTACAGGTCCGTTTCGTTGGTTCCTGCATGATGCTTTATACGATGATAAGCCACTCGATCGATGGGTAACCGAACTGATTATGATGCGTGGTAATCCTCATACGGGAGGTTCTGCAGGCTTCGGAATCGCGGCGGAAAACGATGCCCCTTATGCCACCAAAGCACAGATTTTGGCTGGAGCATTTTTGGGCGTCGAATTGCAGTGTGCGCGCTGTCATGATTCACCCTATCATAGTACCACTCAAGAAGACTTATTCGCGTTGGCTTCCATGTTAGAGCGAAAAAGTGGAACGGTTCCAAAGACCAGTCGTGTACCTGCCGCATTCTTTGAAAAGCAACAACGTGCAGCACTCATCAAGGCGACATTAAAGCCTGATGCGGTTGTCGAACCGAGTTGGCCATTTGAGGATTTGCTGGCAGCCGATTGGATTAAGGACGACACCTTATCACAACAAGTTAAAGACGATAGTCGTGCACAATTGGCATACTTGTTGACGGGGGCACAAAATGAGCGTTTTGCACAAGTTGTTGTAAACCGAATATGGCGACGCTTGATCGGCGTCGGGATTGTGGAACCACCTCATGATTGGGAAGGGAATCGGCCCAGTCATCCAGAATTGTTGGAGTGGTTAGCGTGGGAGTTTGTTCACAGCGGCTACAATGTTAAACACGTTGAGCGAATGATTTTGAACTCACAGCTATATCAACGTGTTTCTCAGCCTAAGGGCAACGATGATAAACCGGCAAATCGATTGTTTACTGCTCCCGTCGAGCGTCGCATGACGGCAGAGCAAGTTTTAGATTCGATGATAACGGCAAGCGGTTCTGTTCTCGATGTGGAAGAACTGACGTTCGATCCAGATGGACGAAGAGCAGCCGATAATCGAATCTCCTTAGGGGTGCCCACGAGAGCCTGGATGTTTCCTAGTTTAGCGAATGAACGTGATCGCCCCAGTTTGAATCTACCAAAGGCACAAGCCGCGGTCACGGTTCTTGAAGCGTTTGGATGGATCGGGGCTAGGCAGTCGCCCAGAACCGATCGTGAGGCCGATCCGAACGTATTACAGCCAGGCGTATTGGCCAATGGAACGCTGTCGACTTGGGTTACGCGAGCGTCTTTCGAAAGTGTGCTATCGCAATTGGCCATGGAGTCTAAGAGTCCGGAACAACTGGTAGAATCGTTGTACTTGCGGTTTTTGTCACGTCTTCCACAACCGAAGGAAGCAGAGCGATTCGTGGAAGTTCTCAGGATTGGCTTCGAACAACGCGTGCTTGTAACTGAAAAGCAAGTTCCAATAGCGGAACTCGAGCCTCTGCGGAAAGTGACGTGGTCAAACCATTTGATGCCGGAAGCAACTAACATCATGATGGAGTTGGAACGGCGTGCGCGGGTGGGGCCCTCAGCGGATCCACGTTTTGATCCGAAGTGGCGAGAGGCTTATGAAGATGTGGTGTGGTGCTTGTTGAATATGACCGAGTTTGTTTGGCTTCCATAGTTGCTTTAAGTTGAAGGTACTCCGCTCAAGTCCCTTCACCTTTAGAAATAGTTATTGGATAGGATGTCGACGCATTATGTTTCAAGAGAATAATCGACGCGAGTTCCTGGCTGGTTCTCTCGCAGCAGTGGCGGCGGCGGGGGCAAGTCGATTACATGGCGATGAATCACTAGGACAAAACTTGGTGAAAGGATCTGCAGAACATGTGATCTCCATTTGGCTTGGTGGCGGTATGGGACAGATCGATACGTTTGATCCCAAACGCAAGGGTGATGCGAAAGCTAACGTGGCTGGATCCTATTACCATAGTATTGATACCTCAGTCGCCGGTGTGCAACTCTGTGAACATCTTTCGCGAACAGCCTCCTTGATGGATCGGATAACCGTTGTGCGTTCGGTTCATCATGATGTTATCGACGAGCACGCCGCGGCGACCAATCGTATGCATACAGGTCGGCCTATTGGTGGAACGGTAACTTATCCATCCTTCGGATCGATTATTGCGCATGAAAGGGGGGCCGCTAGTGATGAAGCTCCACCGTATGTGTTGATCGGGTACCCAAACGTAACCCGCGGACCCGGATTCTTAGGTGCGAAGGCTAGTTATCTTTACTTGACGGATACTTCGCAAGGTCCCGCTGGTTTGACTCGTCCAGATGGCATTTCCATCGATAGACAAACGCGGCGAGAGTCGTTGTTGCGTTATGCCCAAAATGAGCGTGCGCAACGGCTTGAGGGTGAGAGGAAGGAAAAAGAGTACGAAGATACGTTGTGGCAAAGTTTGAAGTTGTCGGGGCCCTCATTCATGAACGGATTCCGCTTGGATCAGGAACCAGATTCGCTTCGTAATGCCTATGGCGGTGAGTTTGGTCAACGCTGCCTGCTTGCTCGCCGTTTAGTTGAGCGTGGTGTTCGATTTCTAGAAGTGGGGCACAATCTCAACTTTCTCAACGGAGCGGGTTGGGATGTACATAACCAAGGTATTGAGAAGCAACATGAGTTAATTCGGGAGATGGACCAAGCATTGTCCGCTCTAATGATCGATCTTGAGGCGAAAAAACTTCTCGATAAAACCTTGATAGTGATCACAACTGAATTCGGTCGTCCGCCAGAATTTGATAGTGGCGGAGGCCGAGGCCATCAAGGTTCTGCGTTTTCATGTGTGCTGGCTGGTGGTGGTTTGAAGCATCGAGGAGCCTATGGGGAAACAGATGAACTGTCCAAAAAGATTGTTTCGAATCCTGTGAGTGTGCCAGATTTCTTTGCGACTATTTTGGCAACGGTTCAAGTAGATTACAGCAAGAATCTATACGACGGAGATCGCCCCGTACCTGTCACCGATAATGGACAGCCGATTCGGGAGTTGTTGGCATGATGCGAAGAATTTTGTTGATACTGCAGTGTGTCGTCATCTGGTTGACGTTCTTGGCCCCCGCAACTGAGAGCGTATTCGGTCAAACGTTGACGCCGGAGCAGGAGACTTTTTTTGAGAACCAAGTTCGCCCTTTGCTAGCCGAACGCTGCTATAGTTGTCACGCCGATAAAGAGCAGAAAGGTGGCCTTCGTTTAGATCATTTGGCAGACATTCTTACAGGTGGCGACTCTGGTGCAGCCGTTGTGCCCCTTAAGCCCGATGAGAGCTTGATTATTCAAGCGGTTCGATATCAAGGTTACGAAATGCCTCCCGATGGAAAACTTGAGGAGCGCCAAATTGAGATATTGGAAAAGTGGGTTGAAATGGGCGCGGTGTGGCCCAACGAAGATGGTAAGCCGTCTAAACGAGTGGCCCGCGA
>JBILTA010000098.1:0-11706 GCA_044371785.1 Pirellulaceae bacterium
CACACGCTCCACTGGCCGATCAGCTACTTGCGAAACACACCGTGGAGAAACCTCGACATCAAATGGAACGGCAACCACCACGCCCCTGCGCCTTGACAATACGTGCAGCAAGTCCTTCGTGTTATCACTCTCCGGCTCGCTCACTTCACTTTCTTGCCCACGCTCCACTGGCCGATAATTGACTTGCGAAACACGCCGTGGCGAAACCTCGACAGCGAATCGATACCGCAGCCGCCACGCCGCATTATCCTCGCCTCGGTGTGTTACGCGAGTCAGATATTCGGCGAACAACCCTTCATCAATATGGAAGGATTTCTCTGCCTGAAAATCGTTGGAAGTGGGACTCGCTCCACACACCCTACAGCTACAACGCGTCACTAACTTTTAACAAACTGACACCGTTCAGTTCTTGGCCGACATCCACGACAGACAGCAAGCCGGCCGAAATAAACTCGGCAACTTGCGGCTGTGTAATCTTCGAACGAAAACCATAGTTACCTGGGCCGCGATAACGCTCGATCTCACCCCAATGAATACAAACGTGGGTGATCCCATAGTCCTTGAATTTCTGTAGACGTTCTGCTGGAGTTGCCGACGCAGCGATATCATCCCATTTGGACTCATCAAAACAGGTGCTGTAATCGCAAGGAATCGCCAAATCAAAAACAGCTGCCTGTCCCACCATCAACACGCGATCTGTCGTCTGCAACTTATCGTTCATCCAGCCAATCGCTTTAGATACTCGCGTGAACTCCTCACCTTTCCAGTCGTTGCGTTGGGCGTTGAGACTGACAAGATAACGAGGGTCATTCACCGGTGGTGATGCAAAGAACAACAGCGAATGTGAAACTCCGATGGTCAATACAACGGCCAAAGGTATACCGGCAGCTGTGTTCAATAGGGGTAGAATTGATCGAGCTGCTAACCAAGCGGCGATCGGTAACAGCGGCAACCAAAAGCGATCTAAACGGTGTGACATAAACCACCATACCGACAAACCTGCAGCCAACCACACCAACCACCACCAGGTTTCGCGACGGGGAGAATAGAACGCGCCCAGCAGAAACATCGGTACAAAGATAGAACTTGGTATGGGAGATTTGTAAGCGAGTTGCTGAACCGAAGCGACTGCCTGGCTCCATGAATAGCGAATCTCATTTCCCTGTGCATCTTTGATGACCGGAATCGCATGTGCCTTTTGCCATTGCTCGATTTTTTCAGCGTCTATCGTTTTGCCACCGAAAACGTTGCCTGCCAAAGGGTAAACCGGATTGCCGCTGAGAAGGGTGCTTTTCGCAAGCCAAGGTCCTGCAGTCACCAATACCCCGACCCCAAACAACGCGAGTTGCTTAGCGAGACTTTTCTTGTCGACAGGCCGCCAGAACTGCGCCGCTAGGATTACCAAACCCGCCGGTAGAACCGCGAACATTATGCCGGGATATTTTGCTGCAAACGCCAAGCCTGCAAACAAACCCAAGAGAATGACCGTCGTATAGAGATGGTCGTTGTTGCAACGGAAAGAGAAATGAAAAGCAACGACCACAGTCGCTAAAACGTACAACCCTAATGCCGCATCGATCTGCCCGAACTGCGACACTTCAGCAATACCAGGCAAGGTCAAATACAAAATTGCTCCTCCCAACGCAATCAAGATCGCCTGATCTCTTTCTCCAGAAGTTGCGTTCTCTCGTCGACTGAACTCGAACAGCGAAGCAGCCAAAAGCCAAGCGGTGAGCGGTGCCATCCAGCCGATAATCACTTTGCCGATCAATGCGCCCCACCACCAACCGTCATTACCACCCACCAGCGACATCCAGGCCAACGCATGCATCTCGATTCCTAATGGCATATTGGCATAGACATTGTGTGGCAAGAACGAAATCGCCCCTTGTTGCCAAAACTCTTTCGGTGCTTGAAGGTGATACTCAAGTACATCAAACTCGACCGGCGCCATCGCCGAACTGATCGAGTAATAGAAGCAGCAAAAGCCGAAGAGAAGTTGCAGCAACTGTGTCAACCGTCGTGCGAGCGGTAGAGCTGTGGTGGACTCTTCATCGTTAGCGTTTTTTAGGAGCGGAATGTGACAGCTTTTGTTCTTGATGCAACTAAATGTTCCAAGAGCGATCCAAATGGTTACGGCAAGGATCATTCCAATCGCCGGACGCAAGAAGCCGATGCAACCAACCACCAAAGTTGTTAGTGACAATGCTCCCAATCCGAGTGTGATGGCTAAGGGGTGTCGTACGGCTAACCAGTTGCCGTTCGACGAGTTTTTGTTCAGAGAGCTGATGGGCAATTGTTTCAGCAGAACATCACCGACCCACCATGCCAATCCATACCAAAATGCGGCGGCCAACCAGAGTGGAATCCGATCGAGAATGCCAATCGGCATTTTCCCATCCGCAGTCCAATCCTGCACTAAGGCATCAGGAATAAGAGCGCGGAAAAACAATACCGCTCGAGTACCTGCAGCGGGAAATCCCGGCACGAGATCTTGTGAGAAATAAAGCCGGAGATAAACCAAGAATCCCAAAGACGCAACTGCCGTGATACACCAATGCCACAGGCTCGTAGATTCGTTATTCGGTTTAACTTTCAAGGCTTACTCTCTGACCAAAGTTCGATATGCGTCGACACCTAAATTCACGTTCGTCTCATTGTAACCGCAATCTACCATGGATGGCATTGACTCGTGATATCCATATTCCCAATGGAATTCTGAGAATTTATCGTTTCCGCCTGTTTGATTCATGGGAGTTATCCGTTGCTTGATGCTGTAAATCGGTTTACCATATATCCTGCGGCAATGATGTGGTTCGGTGCTTCGCGATATCTTAAACCGCCTCTTAAAGTTTATTTGCTTTAGCAACTATGGATGCCGCCAATTACATTGACGAAAGCACTGTTTTCCTCACCCTCGACGATAAGGGGGAAGCGGTCAGTAGCCAGAGCGATTCGGGAACAGATGGAATCGAAGAAGCTTTTCCGATCGGCGGACTCATCGCAAATCGCTATCGCATCCTTTCCCTATTGGGTTCAGGGGGAATGGGAAAAGTTTTCTTAAGCCGCGACATCGATCTGGATCGCAATGTTGTCTTGAAGGTGCTCAATTGGGAAAAAAAACATAATGTCACGTCCACCGACTTGCTGCTCCATGAAGCTCGACTCAATGCGGCGTTGCTTCATCCTGGCATCGCCACCGTCTTCGATTTCGGTAAACATCTAAGCCACCCCTATATCGTCTTCGAATACGTTGAAGGCAAGACACTTCGCGAACTGTTAATTACCAGAAAGACTCTTACACCCGAAGAAGTTTCGCTCATACTACGCCCTTTAGCCGAAGCAATCGACTTCGCCCATGCACGTGGCATTATTCATCGCGATCTAAAGCCTGAAAACATATGCTTTGCCCCCAACGGCGATCCCAAAATTCTCGACTTCGGCTTGGCTCAACAACTCGCCAAAGCAGTTGGTACGGGCAAATACAGTGGCACAGCCGCTTACTCTTCTCCAGAACAAGTCATGGGTGAAGTAACCGATGCACGCGCCGATCAATATTCACTCGCTGTTATCGCGTACGAACTATTGGTTGGCCGCCCCTGTTTTGGAGGAAAGAAAGCGATTCATGTCTTGAGACAACATCTCAACGAGCCACCGCCTGGCTTGCTGAATCAAGCTGCCCCCAATTATCAAGCTATCGAACGTGTCCTCCATCGCGCCCTAAGGAAAGCACCCGAAGCCCGATATTCGAGCTGTGGATCGTTCGCGAAAGCGTTTGCCGATGCATCCGAACTCGGAACGTCCACAAGACCAATTCCTTTGTTTACCTCTCCCAACCGCCGTGTCTCGGTGTGTATTTCACACACCGGTGAAGATTCACTCACTGCCTGCGGCCTCGCTAATGGTCTCAAATCATTTGGCTATTCCGCTTGGTGTTTTCATCGTGATGCTCTACCCGGCATTTCAAACTCTCAACAGCAAGATGAAGCCATTGATAGCGCCTTCGCGTCGATCTTGTTGATCTCTAGAAGCTCCATCAACAATCGTGACTTCGAAAGAGAAGTTCGACAAACGGCCAAAAGAGAAAAACCCATACTCCCTGTCCTGATCGATATCTCTTCCTATGAATTGCAAATGCAGCCGCCAAGCTGGTTTGCACTCCTCGGTTCTGCTTCAGCTATCGCTTGGGAAAGAAATAACCCAGACAATACGTTGAATCGCATCAAAAGTTCGCTGGAAATACACCAAGTTCCCGCGGTCCCCAATTTAGCTGCAGCTCACACCCGAACCACACGCGACGGCAGCCATCTATGGGCTACGGATGCGAACCAAATCGATATCGAAGAACTCGCGAACGTCGTCTACTACAATGAGATCGTTCGCGATTACATGAATCAACGCAACAAATACTTCATTTCCGGTACCAAAGGTCTAGGCAAAACACTTCTGCTCTCACTCAAACGTTATAAGCTCAGCCAAGAATATGAAGCCCAACCCAAACAACAACCACTCTGCCTTGTACCCCAAAGTCACCCATTTCTTGACTTCATGAGCGAGCTGAGAGGCCTTTCGCGACAATACGAAGACTTACTCGGAGATCTAAAGACGGCAAAACGCATTTGGATGATGGCTCTGCGAATTTCAGCTATTTCTCAACATCGCGGACTTCTCAATCCCGAAGACACTCTAAATCTTAATCCTTTCCCTGAGCGACTCCGTAACTGGCTACTCGGTGATCGTATGGATCCGACTCTCGTCTTCAAAGAACTACTGCACCAATCGCCAACCAAGCTGAACCGTTTACTGGATGATGCCGACACATTTCTCGATCGAGCGTTTCGTAGAATTCATAGCGCAACCTATTTCTTCATTGATAAAGTCGATCAAGCCATAAGCCAATTCGGAACGGCGATGTGGATTCATCTTCAAGCTGGCCTGATAGAAGCTGCCTGGGAGCTGATGAATGCGAATCGACATGTACGTATTTTCTGCACGATCCGACAAGAGGCTTTCGTCAGCTATCACTCCGATACCAAAGCCAATCTGTATAGCGCTACAAGTATCTTGCGTTACACGCCCGAGCAACTGGAAGAGATGATGGATCAACTGGCCCGTGAATATGAAGGCTGCGATAACTTCAAAGAATTCACTCGTCTCAATATGATCCGCAATCCTTATCGCAACCTCCCCGAAGATGCTTTTCAATATTTGCGACGCCACACATTCGGCCGCCCACGCGATCTCGTTGTGCTCGCCTCAACCTTATCTGCTAATCAAGATCAACTCTCTGAAACCAACTATTGTCATCTAGTCGCGCAAACCAGTACTTCAGGTCTCGTCACTGGCATTTTTGATGAAATGCGAGCGTTTTTGCAATGTTTGCACGACCCCGACACTCGCTATGCCTTTTTGGAACGCATCACAAGCAACATTCTTAGCCGCCAAGAGGCGGAGATGATCAGCGCAGAGTTTAACGGCCTTACTGCGGAAGACCTTTCGTATTACACGGAAACTCATCAAGAATTAAACCATCCCTTCCGCGATCTTTACATGACCGGACTGTTGGGTGTGCTCGTTCGCGATATACGAAGCGATCGAATCTATCAGCGATTTCGCCAACCTGAAGACCTCATTATCGACATCGCCAAAACGCTGCCACAGTCAAGCCATTATTTCATTCACCCGGCCCTTCAAAGCTTGTTGCTGCAACAACGCTCATCACAACTACAACACCTACATCAACATATCATGATCGGTGAGTCGGCTACCTGGGATAGAATCGATGAAGTCACGTGGCACATCGAACGCGGCTTGAGCCAAATTCAATCGCAGCCTGTACGCGACGCAGTACGCGAACTATTGCGAATGCGACGCCAACTGAGCCTAGCTTCGGCCGACTATCGACGTCAAAAACAATGGGAAAGCCATCAAGCTTGGATCAAAGTCAAAGAACTCCTCCAACAAAACCGCCTCGATGCCATGCTATTCTGGTGCGATGAACTACTCAAGGATCTTTAGCAGTGGGTCTCCTCCACTTTACTGCTGTTTATTTGTACGAATTTGGTAAATCTCATATGATACCCACGTCGTTGATCTCGTCCTCCGTCCGAATGTTTCTGCTTAGCGCTATTTGCTTCAACTGGCAACCTCATCCGTGCTCGGCTCAACTTAAAACCTGGGATGGACGCTATCCCATCGATCAAATTGAAGTGAATATGGTTTACTTTGTACCTAGGGATCGACAACCAATCTCCGATTGGAAAGAACGGCTCGATTACTATGCGAAGCGGATCGAGCAATTTCATCAGCGCGAATTTCAAGGTCAATCAAAACTTACCGTAAAGGTCCGCGATGAAGCTTTTTCTTCAAAGCTCTCCACCGAACAACTGCGTGTGGGTGATGCCAATCAGATTTACTTTAAGACAATGGAGGAGGTAGACCGAAGATTGAAATTCGGGCGATCTTCGGAGGATGTATTCCCCATCCTGCTCGTCATGAGCGAAATCAACTGGCGACCTTTGGATGATTTCTTTCGCGTGCGCCCGAAGGATGGCAAACTCGAATTTGAAGGAAATTACAACCAAGGTCGACATTTTCCAGGGGCTGAAGCGGGCGGGGCGCGAGCCGTTTATTGGGACAATGTGGGTAAAGGCTGGGGCCTCGTTAGCGCCGATGGCTGGCGTGTCCCTTATTCTGGCAGTGATTGTGTCGTCTACCATGAAGGCGTGGGACACACGATCGGCTTGCCTCATACCGATGATTCTAATCCATCCGTGATGAGCCTTGGCCAATACTACGGCTGGATCAACGAATCCTATGTCGATATCACTCAGAAACGTAAACTCGGTTGGAAGCCTAAAGAACAAGACGACAATACACTCTTCTCGAAGTTCACCGCAATTCCATCGCCCGCCGTACCTAAACCGGCCGAAAAAGTTCAACTCCAATGCACGTGGCCCGAAAGCCTCACATTGACCTCTATTTTCGTAGAAATACAAAACCGACTCGATGCACCATGGGTCTTGGTGAAAGAATATTCGGAAACAGAGCTCGCTGCAGGCCCACCGCCAACCATCGACCTAGGCACCTTCGACCGCCCTACACCGGTGAGCTATCGAGTACGAGCGAAAACTAAGGACCAAACTCAAGCTGAGCTGTATGGCTATTTTCAAGTTCGCAAATCGGAGAACGAATTTCCGGTACCCAGCTTTGACGTCTCGATCGATCTGCTGGGCACCGCATTCGCTCCCCCTAAGTCCAACGCGTTCCCTTCACTATCAAGCCCGCTGCGGTTTGATAAAGAAGTTGACGTTTTGAAACAATTACCGAAGGAACTAGTTGCGGTATCTGGAGATTGGGAATGGAAATCTGAAAAACTAGAATCACCGAAGACTTACGGCGCTCGTATCGAGTTACCCATCCATGTACCAACCGAGTATCAAATCGTTTACATCGTGGAACCGTTGGATGAACCCAACGGACTAACACTGGGACAACTCAGCGATGGCAATCGCTTCTTAGTACTTCTCAATTATCGTGCGGACCAAGCCAGCCTCAACGCAATAGAGAACGTCAATGAGCAGAATGTCGGCAATGTCACCACGATGGATCGTTCACTTTTCGTGAAGAATCGATTATCTCAAATTGTATGCACGGTTCGCAAAGATGGCGTGCGTGTCGAAGTCGATGACCAACCCGTGATTGATTGGAAAGGAAATCCTAACGAGCTGTCGCTTTCCGAGTATTGGCAAACGCCTAATAGCAGTCGTCTCTTCATCGGCGCTTACGATTGCCGCTATCGGGTCCATCGTGTAACGCTTCGCCCGATCATGTAGGGCGCGTGTAGCGAATTACCTTCTGTATCGATCCACCGATGGCCTTCACTAACGATCTTGAATAACCATCACATGCCAAACATCTGACCCGCGAAACACGCCGTGGAGAGGACATCTCAGTGGAGGCCTAGGGCGCCTGCAGCGAGTCACCAAAAGGATCAACACCACCCTTTACACCCCCTAAGGTGGCATTTCTGTCACAAAATCGGCTTACTTCGCACCCGTACAATTTCCCTAGATCGATTCCATAAACTACAATCTCTCAAAACCCCCACCTCCCCCAGACTTAACGACCCGGATTACTTCGATGGCTTCCCCCCTTTCTGGCATCTTCACGCCCAATCTCACGCCGCTCGACAAACACGGTCGCATCGACGAAGACATGCTGTGCAGTTATGTCGATTGGTTGATCGAAAAGGGCGTCGATGGACTGTATCCCAACGGAAGTACAGGTGAATTCACTCGGTTTACCGCCGATGAACGAAGGCGAATCGTCAAAGTACTCGCCGAACATGTCAATGGTCGGGTTCCGATCCTCGCTGGTGCAGCGGAAGCCAACGTGCAAGAAACCATCGCAGCCAGCAATGCGTATGGCGATATGGGCGTGGCTGCTGTGGCCATTGTTGCTCCGTTCTTTTACAAGTTGAGCCCCGAAGCCATTTATCAATATTTCAAAGAGATCGCTGACGCTGCTCGTGTACCGGTAACTCTCTATAACATCCCCTTGTTTGCTTCGCCCATTGACGTACAAACGGTAACTCGCTTAGCGATGGATTGCCCACGTATCGTTGGCATCAAAGATAGTTCGGGTGACTTGCCCAACATGATGCGCATGATGGCTGCGATTCGTCCGCATCGTCCTGACTTCTGCTTCTTGACCGGTTGGGAAGCTGCACTGGCGCCGATGTTAATTGCCGGTTGCGATGGCGGTACCAATGCGACCAGCGGCATTGTGCCTGAGTTGACTGGCGCAATTTACCGAGCTGTTCGCGATGGCAAATGGCAACATGCGATTCAATTGCAGTATCAACTGATTCCGCTGTTCGACGCGATGATCAGTTGTGCGGAGTTTCCGGAAGGTTTCCGGCGCGGTGTCAAGGTTCGCGGTTGGGATATGGGGCGCAGTCGCCAACCCCTTTCGCCATCTCAAATGCAGGCTGCTGAAGCGGCTCAGCAAATCATTGCTAAACAACTATCGGGCATGCCCCAAGTGGATCTACACGGCATCGCTCTGTCTCGCGATCAAGTTGTCGCTCTATCGCAAGATGCCGCCCTCATCGATCGCATCGTGCAACAAATCATGCAAGAGCTGAAGAAGTAAATTCTGCAGAGCGAAGTGAAGCAAAACACAGCGTGAGTGCGGCCCCTGTACTCACGCTGTGTTGGTTTTTCAGCGGCTGAGACAGTTCACTGTTTCTTCTTATTTAGTGAAGTTCTCTCATATGGAACCCATTCATTCCATTCGACGGCCCAGTCGTCGAATTTAATGAGATGCAATCCATTTTTTACTCGCAACACTTTTCCTTTTTCCCAAACTCCTGCGGACAATGCCCATAATCGCGTCCCCACTTCATGGGTTTGCTTCTTTTGCTTTCGTATCCGATCTTTTGTCACCCACTCTTGTTCACTCTTGGGCCAACCATAATAGTGGATCAGAAACTGATCTTCTTTGACCTCCTTTACGAACCCCGTGTACCAGGTACCCTCGTCGAGAACCTCAAGTCGAGCCCCTAATCTCTTTTCGTCGTACTTTTCTGAAACAGCAAGTACGTCGGTAGGTCTGAAACTACCCGTGAGTTGGAATTGAGACATTTGATTATGGGCGAAAGACATATCGAGCTCGATGTTTGCTCCTACTTCCTGGAGAGTCACAACCCCATCCGCATTGTCGTCAATCCATTTCTCTCCTTTAAAGCCGTCGATTATGGCCTCGGTGAAGGTCCAGGCATCGGTCGATACTGAGTTAACATGTGCGGAACAAAAAGCAACGTAAGACAACCTCGACGGCTTAAGCACTTTCAGTGATTCTGCGAGCCCCCCCGAGCAACAGTGATCTGCTGCGATAATAGCTCGTTTTCCCTTGAATAGTCGCTCTAAAGCCACTAGAAACCAACCGATACGTACACCGAGCTTTTTGTCCGTTGCATCATACGTCGCCAGATAAGTTTGAGTATGATTCTCAACGTTGTATCCGTGGCCGCAATAATAGATGACGATCATATCATCTTCACTGGGCTTCGATACGAAATCCTCAAACTCACGCACAACACGATCAGTAGTCGCTTGCTTATCTTGCAGGTACAAGATCTGATTGCGTGGAACTCCTAACTCTTGAAATGTTTCAACGAGTTTTACATCTTGCCGATTCTCTTGCGGAAACTCGGTGAATTTTTCATCCTCCCATTCGATTAGGCCCGCTACGAAAACCCAAGTCTTTTCAGGCTTCCAAAAAACAGTCTCTTGTGAAAAAGCAGATAATGGCAGATACAAAATCAAAACGATGCATAACGGAACTAAGCTTCTCCCCAGCATAATGAATGAGACCTCACCCAACAGATGTGTTAATTGTCGACGAAGTGTACCCGAAAGAATCGATGAAGCTACACTACCGTTGATAATGCGAAACAAAACTGGGCTCCAACTATATCTGATCCGCTTTGGAAAGAGAATGTTAAGGTGATGCTATTGCCGAATCTTCAACAAACACTATCCCCATAGCAACAATCCGCTGCTTCTAACCCAAGGGCGCTGATAGCATCTGTACCAAGAATTGTCACTGGTTTACGCAGCAGCAAAATTCATAGAGAGCGATGAATCCTGCACGCCCATCCCAGCATGCCAGTTGGGCAAGCCTCATGAGAACTTCGGCAATGGGCGATCTGTTTCGGCAAAAAAGCATTTGTTACAAAGCGTGTCGGTCGATCATCGAATTTTACGGAGACCCTCGAACCCGTTTTACGCCTTATGAATTCGAACAATTCGCCATTTTTTCAACGGCTAGATCTCGCACCGAAAAGCGGTAGCCGTTGGGGTCAATACACGATCCATTCATTGCGGTATCCTTCACACGATTCTAATTCGACCAGCCACCTTGCGGCCCATCAACGATCGTTTCATCCGCTTTGTTCGAGATAAGCTCTGCGTTGCTTATCAGGTAGTTTCTCGATAGCGTAGCGCAGCATGGTACGCGGCATTTGGTGCGCGTGCTGATCTAAAAAATTCTTGAGTGAAGCTTGATCTTGCTCGCCTACTTCTCTGAGCATCCAACCGACGGCTTTATGAATAAGGTCATGCGGATGCCTTAGTAGTTTCTTGGCCAGTGTGAGCGTTGGCTGGAATTCGCCTTCTTTGATGAGTGCTCTAGTCGCAATGACAGCCAAGCGTTGCTCCCAGAGATTAGCGGACGAGGCGAGTTGATTCAAAATGACTCGATCGCGGATGGTCAGTAAGTATGTACCGAGAATCTGATAAGCGCATGAATCTACCAAATCCCAGTTATTGATATGTGCGGTACGTGAAAGAAGATAATCTACCCAAGAACGAGCATCGTCGGGTGGCGTCGTCTTTTTTGATTTGAGACTGCGAGTGAATTGATCGACCATGATGAAGATGGCCGTCAGGCGGCATTCATGAATGGGATCCGTCAGAAGTAGATCGATTTCTGAACGCGGTAGATCGCGGAATTGTTTTGCGATCTTGCGTTGATCGGGGACGATCACTCCCCAGAATTGATCTGTTTCTGCGTATTGGCCAGTCCCGGTCTTGCAGAAGCGTTTGAAGTGGTCGGCTTTATCTTCATGAGCGACAGCCATCAGAGTTTTTCTAACCTCGTTGGCGGTGGCAGTCATCGAGTCTATTCCTCTTGTCGCGC
>JBILTA010000613.1:0-3672 GCA_044371785.1 Pirellulaceae bacterium
AATGTCTTCAGTGTGGATCGCCCGAAAACACCAACTTGAACAAACAGCTGCTGACGAAGCTTATGAACTCGCCAGCGCCGCCGACTCGGCTGTCGAACTGGCATTGGCACGTATTGCGGAAGACTCTGCCTGGCGTAATAAACATATCCATAACACCGAATACGGCCCTTTTGCGTTGGGAAATATTTCACTGTTCTATAGACTCTTAGATTCGGACGGAAATATCGGCTCGGGCCGTTTAAGAGATATCTCGGTTATTGGTATCGCGAAACGTGGTTCTGCATCTTATGCCGTCCAGGTCGATGCAACTCCAGCGGGGCCCGCTGTGACCTGCCTTAACCACGGCATCGCAGTTAAACGCTATATCCATTTGGCATATCGAACGGCATGGATGACCAACGGAGCCGTGTATAGTGGCGACGAAATCTCACTTGACTGGGAAGCTTCCATCAGCGGTAATATTATTGCAGTAAATACGATATCGGGCACTTACCTTAATGGGTCAAGAACAGCCAATGCGACGCCTAGTTCTTTCGGTAACGCATCGTCCATCAAACGATACAGTGACGAAGCAACGGATATTAGTATTACATCGTTGCCAACCGTATCGGGTAGAAGCAAACTCTCGAATTGCCTTCTATCACCGAATCACAATCCATTTGGCGGCACCTTAAACGAAAAGGGGATCTACCGAATCAATTGCAACAACGCTAATCTGGATATCGAAAACTGCCGTATTCTGGGTACGTTAGTTCTAGAAAACTTGGGTAACGACTGCAAGTTAAAGCAGAATGTTTACGCCGAGCCCGCCATTAAAAATTACCCTTCAATATTCGCCAACGGTGATATTGACATTGAATCGCGTTGGGGAAACTTTTCCGAGGCAACACTCGGACTCAATTTAAATCCGCCTGGTGCGCCTTTTCAAGGCTCAACGAACACAACACAAACCGATGTTTACCCATGTCGCATTGATGGTATTTTCTACTGCCGTGATAAGCTTTACTTTATTTACGGTTCCCAGCTGGACGTCTACGGCGCGTTAGTTACGGACTCAACAAACACAGATGAATCCCTAACTTCTCTTCGAGTTACCTACGACAGCGATATCGCTGCGAATCCCCCTCCTGGACTGAGACAAGACAATATCATGCGCCCCATTCAAGGAACTTATCGTCGCGTCGCTACCCCATAACCTGGGCTAATGGGGCATTTCATACAACTGCTCCTCCAACTATCCTATTGGGACGGGCAGTCCCCCGCTCCTCACGCTTATTCCTCAATTTTTCGGAGCTGTTCCAATATGACGAATCGTTTTAGCCATTCTGTTCGAAAGTGGCTGGCTACTTCCCTCATCGCAAACTTATTTGTCACAACAACACTCCCTAGCTTTTCCCCCGCGGATGAAGGCATGATCCCCATCAGTTCCTTAAATCAGGTTGATCTTAAGGCCCGCGGCATCGAACTTACCTCCGAAGAACTGTTTAATCCACAAGCGGTCAGCTTGGTAGATGGTATCTGTCGCGTTAACGGGTGCACCGGTTCGTTTGTATCCGGCAATGGGCTTATCATTACCAATCATCACTGTGCTTTTGATGCCATTCAGAAAGCAAGTACTACCGAACGCGACTTACTTACACATGGCTTTATGGCCGCCAATCTAAAGGAAGAGATCCCAGCTCCTGGCTATACTGTTCGAGTGACTGAAGACTACATCGATGTCTCCGAACAAGTGCTCGCAGCCGTTAATGAGAAAATGTCTGGTATTGAGCGTTCAAAAGCCATTGAACAACGTCGCAAAGAACTCGAAATTCAAGCAGAGAAAGACCATGCAGGACTTCGCGCCGAAGTGGCTGAAATGTTCGCTGGCAAATCGTATTATCTATTTCTATACACCTATCTCAAAGATGTGCGACTTGTCTTCGCACCTCCTGCCTCTGTCGGAAACTTCGGCGGAGAAGTCGATAACTGGGAATGGCCACGACACACGGGCGACTTCTCTTTCATGCGTGCCTATACTTCTCCGGATGGAAAGTCCGCAACCTATTCACCCGACAATGTTCCGTATCAACCCAAACGTGTTATCAAAGTGAATCCGGCAGGCGTGCTGGAAAATGATGCTGTCTTTCTGCTTGGTTATCCTGGTCGCACCGTACGCCATCAAACGGCGAGCTTCTTGCAATATGAGCGAGACATTCGTTTACCCACTATCGTCGAGCTTTACCGGTGGCAAATCAGTGTGATGGACACAGCCGGCGCACGCGATCGAGCGGTTGCCATCAAACATGCTACCCGCAGTAAGTCGTTGGCCAACGTAGAAAAACGCTCGCGCGGACAACTACAAGGTATAGGTCGCGCCAAAATCGTAGAACAAAAGCTGGCTGAAGAAGCAGCGATGCAAAAATTCATCGAGGCAGAGCCCGAAAGAAAGACCAAGTACGGGCAAACACTCTCGAATATTGCCAAAGTTTACCAAGAAGTTTCTTCTGCCGCTCCACTTGAGCTCAACCTAAACGAATTGCGTTCTGCCTGCCGAGCAGCCTCATACGCTTGGTTTATCGTCGACTCTGCCCACGAGCGACAAAAAGCAGACATCGATCGTGAACAACCCTACATGGAACGGAACTGGGAGCAATCACTTGCAAGTCTCAAAGTGGCTCATAGCGATTGGCATCGCCCCACCGATGCCATCATGCTCGCAGGTATGCTCGATCGCTTGAAACGGACCCCCAAAGTCAACGAAGCAGCCCCGCTGCAGGCCATTCTGGCTGGTAACGATTTATTCGCTATCTCCGAAGATATGATGAACGATACGAAATTAGGAGATTGGACGTTTGTTAATACCTGCTTGAAGAGTACCCCAGAGCAACTCCGCAAGCTGGATGATCCACTCCTCAAACTTGTACTTGATCTCTACCCAAGCTATCTCCAAATTCGGGAGAAGAACAAAGAACGCGAGGGACGCTTGAGCCAACTCTCTGGCGACTTGATCGATATCAAACGAACCTTTTTGGCCAATCAATTTGTGCCCGATGCAAACGCGACGCTAAGATTTACCTCGGGGCATGTCAAGCAATACACGCCCGCAGATGCTGTGATCAAACGTCCGATTTCAACACTACAAGGTGTCATTGAAAAAACTACCGGCATTGATCCGTTTATCACTCCCGAACCGTTGCTAAAAAAATACGCCGCTAAAGAATTTGGTCCCTATTTGCATCCAGAACTCAAGCAAGTGCCTGTTGCCATTCTTTACGACACCGACACCACTGGCGGTAACTCCGGTAGCCCAGTGCTCAATGGCCGAGGTGAACTGGTCGGCGTCAATTTTGATCGTTGCTTTGAAGCAACCATTAATGACTTTGCCTGGAACGCTGACTATAGCCGCTCCATCGGTGTCGATATCCGGTACGTGCTATGGATCACAGGCACCGTCTACGGCGCAGACCATCTCATGGAAGAAATGGGGGTTAACAAGTAAGCCCTTCTTACTTGGCATCAAATAAAGCTAAAAATAAAGCTGCCACACTCAACTTCTGAGTGAGGCAGCTCTCTTCATTCCAACGCAACAGCTTACGCTATTGATTCAAATGCGGCTTATCGCTTAACCCAAGCTCGTTGGCGACGCTGATGATCTTCTGCCAACATCTCGATCAATGCGGCATCGACATG
>JBILTA010000099.1:0-11699 GCA_044371785.1 Pirellulaceae bacterium
CACCTTCCATGCCTTGGGCAATAACTCGTTGACCTTAACTTCTTGGGGAGCCACGCGAACGAGCGATTTGTCTAAGGAAACAAACTCCAAACCTAACGGCCCAATTAGTCCAGTCAACAAATCCTGATAGTTTGTCCTTCCTAATCGCACAGAGATGGGTTGAGTCGGTTCGACATTAACGGCTGCAATTTCACTCCATCGAATTTCTATTCCTACGCCTGAAAGCTGGCTCCACAACTCAAGAACCTCGGCAAGTGGCCTTTCTTGAATTTCGATGCCGGCAATCTCTTCCGACAATTTCTTGGCCACATTTTGCGGTGGCGCGGCAGGTGGATGCAACTTAGCGGCGTTCAAAACAGGAAGAGCTGCAATATCTGGGGTACTAAGACCTGCTTGCAATCGACTTCCCGGCAACTCACCTAAACGCATCTCTAAAGATGGATCGAAAACGGTCGCCAGTTTACGCAGAGATTGAGGCAACTCAGGCGCTGTTTCATTTGTTTTGTCGGTCGTCGAACTGGAATCAGATTTCTTTGCTTCCTGGTTGTTATCGTTATTGATTGGCGCTGCAACCGAAGGAAGAGTCTCCAGCGGATTCGGATTGGCATCCGGCGGAGCTATAGCCATTTCAGCATCAGGCTTTGACGCCAATTCCGTTTCTGACTCAGTAGGCTTGTCGACAGGAGTTGACTCAACCTCCGTACGCTCTGCAGGAACTTCAATGGTGTTCTCACTACTTGAATCGTCCGGCAAAGGTGCTGGTGGTGTTTCGGGCGGTTCGACATCTTCAAGCGTTGGCTGATTTGGAATGGGATTCTGGGCCAAAGTATCTTTGGTCTTCTCACCCCAACTCCGAATGAAGAGTACAAAAAGCAAAACCGCCACAACACAACTGGAAAGGGATAAAAAGAAAACCAGAAGAATCTGGCGGCGAACTTTGGCTTTCGCTGAGACCCAATCGTTGCGGGTTAAGTCTGCAAGATTTCCTGAGTGGTCGCGACTTTCAGCATCGTTAGCCACAGAACTCGCGGCAGCAGATACCGAAGACGATTCGCTCGGTTGTGGAGACGCCGATCCCGAGCCATCCGTTTGTTCCGATCCATTCGCCTTGCTACCGTCAGCGCGAAATCGGCCTCGTTTATTGTCGCCCTGTGCTGCAGCTTCATTGAGCTTTGGAAGTGGTCCAAGAGCTTCTTTGGTTTCTGTCTGCGAATTCGCAGCATCGCCGTGCGGTGCTAAGACAATTCGATTATTGTTTTCGATCAGCACCATACTGCTGCATTTCGGACAGGGAACAATTTGTCCGATCAGGTTCGGATTACGAACCTTAATGCGACTTTGACATGTTGTGCAGACAACCGTGAATTCTTGCAAGTCGTTTTCTCACAGCTCAACCAAATACCGAACCGACTCAGGCTTTGGGGATTTATACCTCGAAAAGAGCAGGGATTCGAGATGAAGTAGTCTCACGCCCTCTTAAGTCTAAGTGTATGCTATTGCCGGTAGGGATTAAATCGAAACCGCCCGATTTCCCGCATGTAACAGGATGTGAATCTGAGGAAATAGGGCCGAAAAACCGGATTAAGTGAGAAAGAACTCACTTTTATGCTTCATTTGGACACTACCTGGTGGCTGACAACGGCCCTAATTGGAGCGATTCTTGCATTTTGCGGCGCTCTTCAAGCCATGATTGGATTCGCCGCCGCCATGTTCGGAATTCCGTTATTGATGCTTTGCGGCTTTGAAATGCCCGAAGCACAAGTGATCGTAATTACGGCCATGCTACCCCAAAATATCTTGGCAGTTTGGCAATTGCGTAAAGAGCTATCATGGCGTGAATGGATCATACCCGCCTTGGTTCGGGTAGCATTCCTCCCGCTAGGCGTTTTTGTGATGGGCTGGATGCAGGAAGAAGCCAAGCCGCTACTTCGACAATTCGTCGGCGTTGTCATGTTAGCTGCAACCGGCATGCAATGGCTTAGCAAAAAGGAACCGAAAAACGAGACCGCAACACATTGGATGGTTGGCACCTTTTCGCTGAGTGGCTTCTTGCAAGGACTGTGCGGAATGAGTGGAGCACCAATGGTGTTGTGGTGTTACGCTCGTCCTTGGTCCGCAAACAAAGTCCGGGCATTCCTCTTTACTGTTTATCTTACAAGTTTCTTGCCACAATGGTTAATGTTGGCGGGGCGGTTTGGCAAGATCGTGCCAGCAGCCGGTTTGAGAACTGTCATGGCCCTACCTCTAGTTCTCTTGGGAACATTCGCCGGTTTGAAATTGGCTCATCACATCCCTGACCATGCAGCAAGACAATTGTCCTATGCCGTTCTGATTATTCTTGCCGCAATAGAATTGCTCCATCCAATTTTCATATAGAAAAC
The DNA here is from genome assembly GCA_044371785.1 of Pirellulaceae bacterium. GTDB lineage: Bacteria > Planctomycetota > Planctomycetia > Pirellulales > Pirellulaceae > JAFLCP01. Next base: position 2,382 of record JBILTA010000099.1, read on the forward strand.
CAGGATGGAGCAAGCGTATTTTCCAATAAAGTCTATCGACTTAGCCTATGGTCCCATCAAAGGCAACATGTCGCGAGCCATTTGAATACCCGCAGGTCCTACGAGCACCACAAAGATGCCCGGGAAGATGAAGAGCACCAGAGGGAAAATCAACTTCACCGCTGTCTTTGCAGCCTTTTCTTCGGCAATTTGCTGACGTTTGGTACGCATCGCATCGCTTTGCGTACGCAAAGCTTGTGCGATACTTGTCCCGAATTTATCAGCCTGAATCAAAGTGGAACCCAAAGCTCGCAAATCATCAACACCCGTACGACTTCCCAGCTCTGCCAACACTTGACCGCGAGTTCGCCCCATCTGCAAATGCAGGTTGCATAAGCCGAATTCTTCAGCGATCTCACGCCAGCTCTTTTTCATTTCTTCAGCCACTTTACGCATAGCTTGGTCAAGACCTAAGCCAGACTCCACGCACACCACCATCAAATCCAACGCATCTGGCAGACCTCGGAAAATTTGCTGTTTACGACACTTGCCGAGATAGTCCAGGATAAAATTGGGGGCCATCAAGCCGACAACTAAAGAGCAAATAAGCGGCAATAATGCTTTCTCGCTGAAGCCTGCGATCAACATCGTCAGACCACCACCAAGCGTAAAGCAAACTAACATCGAGAGAAAGCGAAGCGATAAAAAGATCGACATCGCATTTTCTTTTCGAAAGCCCGCTTCGCTTAAGCGTTGACGTAACGCGCCAACTTCCTTCTCCGTCTTTGGCTGCAACGCCTTTGATAATTCAGGTGAGGCATCTTCCAGGAGCTTCGCAAGTTCTTCTTTACGACTACGTGTGGCACCAGCTTTATTCGATCGCCCGGCTGCATCTTTCAAGAACTTTAAGCGGTGGTCATAGTTTGATTCCTGCCCTGTGTTGAACAGTTGCATGACCCACCATGCCAACGATGCTACACCGACAAATGCCGTCACCGTTATGATGATTGATGTAGAGTTCATGTTACTAATCCACTCTTAAACTTGTACGTTAATAATCTTCTTAATCCACATTGCTCCCAAGAACTGTAGGAACAATGCACCAGCCATAAGCTTGCGACCTGTTGGATCGTCGATCAACACCATGGTGTACTCTTTGTTCAAGAAGTACATCACCACAAACAAGCCTGGCGCTAATGCTAAAAGTACGACCCCCGACAATCGACCTTCACCGGTCAAAGCTTGAATTTGTCCAGCAAGCTTGAAACGCTCACGAATCAGTCGAGATAGTTTGTCTAGAATTTCTGCCAAGTCACCACCCGTCTGACGTTGCAAGGTCACTGCCGTAGCAAAAAACCGCAAGTCAACGTTGGGAACTCGCTTCGTCATGGAATCAAGTGTTTCTTCCAGTGGAACACCAAAGTTCTGTTCATCAAAAGCGCGTGCGAACTCTGGGCCAAGAGGGGCAGGCAATTCTTCGGCACATAGGCCGATCCCGGCACCCAAGCTATAACCGCTTCTCAGCGATCGCCCGAGAAGGTCCAGCGCTTCGGGCAACTGAGAACTGAACTTTTTCAATCTCATAGAACGTCGAAACAACAAGAACATATAGGGAAGGATTCCGGCAATCGGAAAGGCTAGTGGTGCAAAATATCGAGTGAACGGAAAGATTGCGACCAAAACCGAAGCTACAGCTCCTAGACCCATGCTGAGCACAAAGAACTTACCAGGCGTTAATGGTACACCTGCTTGATCCAACAGTCCCTGAATATCGCCAAACTTGTTGGCATACTTGTCAGCCCAAGATGTCGACTCATCGAGTGCGTTGGTCAAAAGATTCAAGGCTGAATCGTCTTTGCCAGCCTTCAGCCTTTGCATTTCGGACATCGCTGACAAACGCTCTTCTGCATTTGAGGCCGGTGTCCGTTGCATAAAAACGGCCACACTGCCAACTAAGGTGGCAATGCATACTCCAACGGAAATTATGATAATCCAGGTAATCATATTCGTTTCATCCTCTCCGGAAGTGCCGGATCACCATTAGGCTTGCATGATGACGCGTTGACGGAATGTGTTGGCTGGTAGGCGTACACCACCTGCTTCTAAACGCGGCATAAAGCTGGGGCGTACTCCGGTCGCTTCAAAGTGACCGTGAGCTTTTCCATTACCATCAATTCCGTCTTGTACGAAACGGAAAATGTCTTGCATCACCACAGTATCTTGTTCCATACCGACCACTTCGGTGATGTGCGTAACTCGTCGAGGCCCCCCCTGCAAACGGTTCGCCTGAATGATCACTTGAACGGCACTGGCAATCTGAGTACGAATGGCTTTGATGGGCAAGTCATACCCAGCCATCATCACCATCGTTTCCAAACGTGCCACACCGTCGCGAGGTGTGTTAGCATGAATCGTTGTCAACGAACCGTCGTGACCGGTATTCATCGCTTGCAACATGTCAAGCGTTTCTCCACCACGGCACTCCCCGATGATGATACGCTCAGGACGCATACGCAATGCGTTCTTCACCAAATCAGTTGCCGTAACAGCACCCGAACCTTCGATGTTCGGCGGTCGAGTTTCCAAACGAACCACGTGGTCCTGTTGTAACTGCAACTCTGCTGCGTCTTCAATCGTAATGATACGCTGATCATTTTGAATAAACGCGCTCAAGGTATTCAACAAGGTCGTCTTACCAGAACCGGTACCACCGCAGATAACCATGTTCAAGCGTGATTTGATACAACCTTCAAGCAACATCACCATTTCTGGCGTAAAGGCTTTGTAGTTGAGCAAGTCTTCCAAACGAAGTGGCTTCGAACCGAAGCGACGAATGGATACCGCCGCGCCATCCAATGCCAATGGAGGAATGATCGCGTTCACACGCGAACCGTCTTCCAAACGAGCGTCCACCATCGGACACGTTTCGTCTACACGTCGCCCGACGCGAGACACGATTCGGTCAATGATCTGCATCAAGTGACCATTGTCGCGGAATTCGACTTCCGACTTTTCCAGCTTACCGCGACGTTCAACGTAAATATTCTTGGGTCCATTGATCAGAATATCACTGATCGAATGGTCCTTTAAGATCAACTCCAAGGGGCCTAAACCAAACGTCTCATCGAGAACTTCTTCAATCAACCGTTCACGTTCTGTGCGATTCAACATCGTGTTTTCAGCATCACATAGATGCTCAACAACGACTCGAATTTCTCGACGTAGGACGTCACCCTTCAGGTCACCAACGCGGCTCAAATCCAATTTATCAACGAGCTTCGAGTGAATTCGACGCTTGATATTATCGAATTCTTCTGCTTTGGACTGCTCAGGGCTGCGATTAGACGCGCCAATTGTCTTGATTGCCATTGGGGATCACCGTGCCGATTCAGAAACCGTGTTGTATGGATTCGCGAGCCACCTCTGGAAGGAATTTTTCTGCATAAACAGAAAATCTTCCCCAGGTCCCAAACTCGCCTAATAAATCACAAAACCATACATCACGATTGGAAAAATGTAGCGGTTTATTAAAGTCTTTCCCCATTCAGACAACACCGCTATCGTAGAATCGTACAGCTATTTCGATTCTGTCGGCTTTAGCGATTGTAGGTGTATCTTGCCCACATCCGCCATGTATCCTCGGTCATTTGCAGCCAATGACTTCTCCAAAAAACTCATCGCTTTGGCCTTGTCCCCTAACAGATCATACCACAAGCCCAGGTATAGATAGCCATAGAATTCGGCCTGCTTTCGCTGAGACGAACCAGCCTCGAATTGTGCGATTGCCTTCTCCACATCTTCCGGCTTCGCTTCACCTCGCACCAATCGATAAACATCCATCAATGGAGCTCGTGCATCGCCGCGTGAAGGAATGATCTTCTTACGAGCCGCTTCCAGCGAATCCGCTTTCGCCAGACAGAGAAAATACCAAAAAGTGTTCTCGACATCGTCAGGGTTTACCCGATGGTGCTCTTCAAATTGCTCCGCTCCATCCTTGAACCGCCCTACGTAATAAAGAGCGATCCCTCGTTGCCAATTCTCCGCCTTGAACGCAGGTTGTATCTCAACGACTTTGTCAAAATCTGTCACAGACTCCTTCACCTTGCCCATGCGAAAGAGCGTTTCAGCTCGAATCTGCAATAACGATGTATTCTTAGCATCCTTCTTCAGTGCATCGTCCAATAGCTTTAAGGCTTCCTCTTTCTTGTCAGCCCCCAAAGCCGAATTGAGCTGCTGATAAACATTGGAAGTCTCTACCTCCTGTCCACATCCAAAAAGTCCCAAATTGACGATTAAGGCGATAAAGCCTAGAACGAAGCGAACGGACTTCAGATGGAACATTTTGCAGCCTTTTATCAAAGTACCTCTACTTGCGGTTCGTGAAGATATCCCCATCATGATACTTATAGCCCAAGTTTGCAAGTAACCGGCTGGTTCGGCTATTGTCCATAAAACTGTCGGCGCATTCGTCCCCTCAAGGGCGAGCGTTCGATAACAAACCTAATGATATACACACAGGGAAACATCTATGTCCCGCTTGTTTATTAGAAACGTTTCTATCGTGTTCCCAGATCGCATTGTCGCTGGAAATGTTCTGTGCGACCAAGGTAAGATCATTGATGTCGACGCCGCAAATTTAACGGCTGCTGATCATGTGATTGATGGTCAAGGAAAATTCCTCTTACCTGGTGTTATCGATGATCAAGTCCACTTTCGCGAACCCGGTCTGACACATAAAGAAGATCTAGCCACAGCGTCACTAGCCTGTGCGGCCGGAGGTGTCACCAGTTTTTTGGAAATGCCGAACACCAAACCCAATGCAATCAACCAAGCCCTCATTGAAGACAAATACCAAATCGCAGCCCAAAAGGCAGTTGTGAACTACGGTTTCTACATAGGTGCCACGCCAAGTAACGTTGATGACCTAAAACGTGCCAAAAATGTTCCCGGTATCAAAATCTTCATCGGCTCAAGCACAGGGGATCTGCTCGTTGATTCCCAAGATGCTCTCGAGCGAATCTTCGCTGAAACATCATTGCCTATCTGTGCTCATTGTGAAGATGAAGCAACCGTTCGCGCCAACACACAACGTATCGGCACCCCGACCAGCGTACACGACCACTCCCGCATCCGCGATCATCAAGCCGCTTACATCTCAACCAAACGCGCCATCGATCTTGCTGTCCGTCACAAGCATCGTTTCCACGTTCTGCATGTTAGCACCGCTGACGAACTACCATTGATCGAAAACCAAGCACCCTACATCACCGCAGAAGCTTGCTTGCATCATTTTCTTTTCTCGATCGACGACTACGATCGACTCGGCACATTGATTCAAATGAACCCCTCTCTAAAAACGAAAGAGGATTGCAAACAGATTTGGCTCGCCCTTCATAAAGATATCCTGCAAGTTGTCGCAACAGACCATGCACCACACACGCTTGCTGAAAAACAATTGCCCTACCCACAATCTCCTTCAGGCCTACCCGCAGTCGAGAATAGCCTCGCCCTGATGCTCGATCAAGCCAATCAAGGCAACTGCTCTCTGACACAAATTGCTCATTGGATGAGCGATGCACCCGCACGCATTTGGGGCATCGTTGGAAAAGGGCGGATCGAAAACGGATACGATGCCGATCTTGTTTTGGTCGATATGAACCTGCGTCAAACCATTCAGAATGAAAAACAATTCACCAAGTGCAAATGGAGCCCATGGCACGGTGTCGAATTGCAAGGCTGGCCCACCCAAACCATTCTGGGTGGAAAGGTTGTGTTTAGCGATGGGAAGATGGTGAATCCTACTGCAGCCAAACGCTTACAGTTCGATCATTCACGCGGCGGATACTGGGCCACATACGATGGAATTGGACCTGCGAATTGAAGATTCAATTCCATTTATGAAATGGTAACGCCTCGTCGACGCGCGAGCGCCCGCATGGCGAATTCAAAATAAGGAAACGGTACAGAAGGATTGCGCCTGAGCGACCAAGTAAACACTGTGTTCACCATGGCTCGCGAGATCTTGCCCTGCTGAACCAACAACACAACGCTAGATACAAACGCCTTCTGCTGAGGCAAAAAGACTCTTAAACCGCGGCTTAACTGGATTTCGAAATCGACAATGCCTCGGCCACTAGCCGTCTCAGCCAAATTTCGCGATGTTGTTTCCTGCGCTGAAAGGCGACGAAACGGAGTGATAGCAATTGCAACAAATCCACATACCACCATGCCGGATGCCAAGCCAAGCAATTCCCGGCGAGAATAATGCACTCTCTTCATAATGTTCGCTCCTTGCGTATCTCTACCACTTCCCTATGGTTGCAATACCAAGACGACGTCCCTGGGGTCAATACCGACTTTGTTTGCAGATCACCTTGCGGACGACTAGGATCTGCAGAAAACTAGCCTGATCTAAATCTCGGCAGCTACGATTTAAACAAGCCAACTGATCGTGCAAGGCCTACTTGCTCGCCGACTTACCCCGTGCAGCTTTCCGAATTTCATCTTTGGCGCCACGAATCGACTTGAGACAATTGGGGTTATCTGCCTGCCCAGTCACTTCATATAAAAATCGACTTGGAAAAGTGGGCCGCAACTTACCCCATTTCATACGCTGTAAAGCGACTGAAAGAGTTAGCTCATCTTGCGCGCGAGTAATACCGACGTAACACAATCGTCGCTCTTCATCGATCTGTTCGTCCTCTCCCCCTATACTTCGCCGATGCGGTAGCAACCCTTCTTCCATCCCAACCATGTAGACGAAGGGAAACTCGAGCCCTTTCGCACTATGCAATGTCATCAATGCAATCGCATTGCGAGCTTTCTCTTTATCGTTCGAACTTCCGAACTCACGTCCCGCCAATGTCACCTGTTCCAAAAATCCATTTAACGTCGGCTCATCCTCTTCTTCTTCATATTCAGCCACGGCGTTAACCACTTCTTCAATGGCCGCCACTCGGTTCTGCTGCTCCTCCGGATCAGGATACAGCCGTCGTACTTCAGCTTCGTATCCGATCGTGGTAATCAGCTCACGCACCGTTTCCACAAGGGTTGATTTGGTAGCCATTTCGGTGAATCGAGCCGCGAGACCTTTCAATTGCAAAATACCTTTACGCGCGGGCTCGGGCAACTTCTCAACCAGGTCCTTAAACTCCATTGCTTCCCAAACGCTCTTACCGTCCTTTACAGCACGGTCCAATAACTGCTCGACACTCTTGGCTCCAAGACCACGCGGAGGAACGTTGATGATTCGCAACAAAGAAACCTCGTCACGCGGAGTGTCAATCATACGGATATATGCCAAAATATCCCGAACTTCTTTGCGGTCAAAGAATGATTGACTGCCGGTCAACATGTAAGGCAACTTGGACTTACGCAACTCGGTTTCAAATACGCGTGGCTGTTCGTTGGTCCGAAACAGAATCGCAAAATCCTTCGGCTCCCACTGACGATCCTCAAGCCGTCGCGCAATCTCAGCCGCTACGCCTTGCGCTTCTTCCACTTCAGTTTTGAATTGCAAAATTCGCGGTTGCAGCCCCACACCACGAGCGGGAATCAACATCTTGTCATGACGCTGTTTATTGAAAACGATCAAACGGTTTGCCATCGCGAGAATGGCTCCCGTCGATCGATAATTCTCTTCTAAACGCACAACCTTGGCATCAGGCCAATCCCGCTTGAAATTCAGAATGTGCTGAACTTCCGCACCACGCCAACCATAAATCGACTGGTCGTCGTCACCGACCACACATAGATTGCGATGGCCCGAACTCAATTGCTTAATGATGCGATATTGTGAACCGTTCGTGTCCTGATACTCGTCGACCAAGATGTGATCAAAGCGACTCGCTTCTTCACGCGACACTTCCGCGAAATCAGACAACAACTGTTCGGTCGACAATAACAAATCGTCGAAGTCAAAAGCACCACACAACTTCAATGCTTGCTGATAGCGGCGATACCCAGATGCCGCCAAATGCTCTTTGTCGGTTCGAGCGATATCGCCAGCTTGCTCCGGACGTATGGCTGCGTTTTTCCAAGTGCTCAACTGATTGAGCAAATCACCTGGTCGCATCGTTTCGTTGGGAACGCGCAAATCGCGTAGCACTTGCCTGGCGATACTTTCTTGATCGCCTCGGTCATAAATCGTGAACTGCGCTGGATACCCCAATTTAGTCGCATGACGCTTGAGAATGCGTACGCAGGTCGAGTGGAACGTCCCAATCTGAGGACGGGGCGTTTTTTTCTTGGGGCCGCCTTTTCGATTCAAACCGAGTTCGGCAGCAATACGATGCTGCATTTCGGTGGCCGCTTTATTGGTGAACGTAACAGCCAGAATCCGGTCCGCCTGAATACCATTTTGGATCAGCTTACCGATTCGAATAGTAACAACGCGAGTCTTCCCAGAACCCGCCCCAGCTAGTACTAGCAAGGGACCCCTGAGAGTATGTACCGCTTCGTGTTGTGCCGGGTTGAGTTTGTACGCCATCCCTGAATCCCCTTAGACTAAGCCCGATCGTACGCAGAGAAATGCCGTTTACCAAGCCCCTCTACGTGAAAGTCCTTGATCAAGGGGGAGAATGGGCAAAGTACGACTTTGCAGTTTCTGGTTCAGTTGCTACCCTTATGGATTCTTGAAAATTAGTGGCGTAAGTCATTAGCGAATAACGATTTTGACTATTCGATGCCGAAATCGAATTCCGTTCACTAACGCGTCGTTTACAACGCAAAATATTTTAGGAGATAGTTCACATGGCAAAGCCACATCGTCAATTGAAGAAAGCAAACCACGGAGCTCGCCCAGCTAACAGCAAAGCTCGCAAGGCGAAACGCAAGAAGATCAAGACCTAATTTGTTTTTTGCTCGGTCGTTGTTTTCCTGGAGCTATCCGGCTCTGCTTTGTCACACCCCACTGTCTAACGGGAAATTCCAATCGTGGCTGAGAAAGATTACATCGTGGACCCAGCTCTGCTGGACTGCAATCGTGTGATCGCAGATATCCACGATATCCGCAAATACAACCCGCAACGGTTCGAAATGGAACAATTGACGGCGATTATTTACGAAGACTTGGAAAATCACGTTTGCGGTGGCTACAAGGACATCACCCCCAACGAATTTTGGGCCCGTGGTCACATGCCTAACATGCCCTTGATGCCCGGTGTCATGATGCTGGAAGCTGCCGCTCAAATGTGCAGCTACTTTGCCATGAAGCATGACTTGCTGGGCGCCAAAATGGTGGGTTTTGGTGGTTTGGAAGATGTTCGCTTTCGAGATCCAGTGATCCCAGGCGATCGCTTAATTGTCGTTTGTGGCATGACCAAACTGCGACGAGGCCGT
>JBILTA010000614.1:0-3669 GCA_044371785.1 Pirellulaceae bacterium
AAGTCCGTCTTGTTGTGCACTACCAACTCGGTGGCTGCAAACAAGGAGTCACCGATATCGGCAATCACCACCGTTTGTTCATCCAGAGCTTTGTTGAGTCGATGGATGATACGGCTGATGCGAATCGGCGCATCTGGTTCGAGCACATATTCCTCAGGTGGACGTGGATGTAAATGGCTTGGTATTGCGCGGGCCGATGGAGTGGGACCAGCGGCGATCAATTTTTGCAGGAACGATTCGAGTGGCACACCTTGATAGTGGTGGTGCGATACTTGCAGTTGTTCGCTCGTCACATAAATACAACGTTGCACGTCCAACTTGGCAGTGTAAATACCCAAGTTCAAGTCGGTCATAAATGTACCGAGCAACAAAACGCAATCGCTATCCTCGACGAATTGAGTGACCTCAGACCGTCCCATCGCTCCTTCATATAAGCCGATATATAGCGGATGTTTTTCATTGATCACACTTTTACCGAGCAGTGTGGCGGCAACTGGGATACGGGATTGCTCGACGAGCTTTACCACCAAATCTTGTAGTCCGAAGCGATGAACTTCGATCCCTGCGATTACAACGGGTTTCTTAGCATTTTTAAGTCGTTCATGAGCTTCTTTAACTGCCTCTTCCATAGCATCGACGTTGACCCGCGTAGCGGGTGGCCGAAAGGAATGGGCGACCGGTGGAATCGCATGCACCATATCGCGTGGGATTTCAATATATACAGGTCGCTTAAAGCGATCGCAGGCATCTAACACACGATCGATTTCGCTGAAGGCCGTCAATGGATCAATCAACTCGGTCGCCGCGATACAGATTTTCTCGAAGACTTCTAATTGAGTTCGGAACTCGCGCACCTTATGGTGCAACAGTGGGTTGTTGACTCGCTCGTTCAAGCCTGGCGAGCCGGTGATAACGACCACAGGTGACTTTTCAGCGAATGCCCCAGCAATACTGTTGCAAACACTCAATCCCCCCACACAGTACGTGACGCAGACGGCTCCCATACCGTTGATACGAGCATACGCGTCTGCAGCGAAACCAGCACAATCTTCGCGCGTAGCTCCGACAACATCGATCGGGCTTTTTTCTAACATGCCGTAGAAGGAAAGAATGTAATCGCCCGGGATACCGAATACATGACCGATGCCGTAGTCCTGTAAACGACGAATGAGATATTGGCCAATCGACAAATTGGCAGTTTGTCTACGACCAGCCTCATTTTGATTCCCCATCATCGAACCTAAATCTTGCACCACGGGTCACTCTCCATCATTGCCAGACGGTTATTGATCTGATCGTTGTAGATTTCAAAAGAACAAACGGCGCTGGATCGGTTCATCCAACGCCGCACTAGAATTGTATCGTGTTGCCAATCGCAGAAAAGCAGAGCCTGCGTTGGATATTCTCATTGTGGCATGAAATGCCATGCCCAAAACTCCTGGAGAGATAGGAGTTAGCATGCAGAATCATAACCGGGTGAGCGGCTATAGAATTGGCGGTGAACAAACGACGTATCTGAAGTCTTAGTGAATTTCTTCTTCAAAGACGATCTCGGCATCGTTTTCGATGACTTCAACAGTCCCATCATTTCGACCGCGCCAGAAGGCTTTTTCGTCAGCCGAGTCGCTCTCAATGATGGCGTCAATCGTTTCTTCTTCGCTGATAATGGTCGGTTCATAAACTTCATCGACGACCATTATACCATCGGTACCTATCAAATTCGGGTCGCTGAAAACCGAGCCAACTCGCCCCTGGCTTTGATCCATCCGCTGAAAGATCCCGCCATATGCAGGATACTCATCGATGAGGTCTGGGCTGAGCGTACATCCACTCATCGCGCCGAGGGTGACACAACCCGCCAACACACCACGAAAAACTCGTAGAAGAGGATTGTTTTGTCCACTCAAATTCGATCGTGAAAACATAACCGCATCCCTGCAGTAGCGACTCACCCAAACAGAAAAACGACGCAACCTACTTTGCTCCGAAGAGCTATCCAGTGCTGCTTCTCTGTGGATATCGGCGGTCTAACGGGGGCGCGATTAGGTAAAATTTAACGATTAACGAGCTTTTGCCGAGACTTTCAAGCCCCAATGCGGAGTGCCAACCGCCTGGCTACCATCTTCTTTGACGCGATCAATGCGTCCCATTTCCAACGAATACTCCGCCAAACGACGGTAGTCCGCATCGTCATCGCTCAACTCAAGCAAAGCATCGACATGCTCCCAATCGGCCGCTGTCTCCAATGAGAAACGAAGTTCTTTGTTGTCCAGCGCGGTCGGCAGCGGAAGGAGTCGACAGTTGAAGATATCCGCACCACCACGAACACGAGCGGCTACCGTTCGTAGATCTTTAGGGTCTACACTATGCGACGCTAACTTCTCTAATGCTCGGCGATGACACATTTCACCCACCAAGCCTAACGATGTCAGAGAGAATTCAGGATTGGTTGGAGAGAAGTATCCGACATAATCTGCATCGGGGTGCTTCCATCCCGCTCCGATCATACGATCCAGCAGTATTTCATCGACGAAAGGACATTTGGGACTGGTGTAGATCAGCCACTTAGCCACCAGCTTTTCCGCGACCATCAAACTTCGTTCCACAGCGCATTTCGAATCGCAAGGAACCCACAGTGCACCCTGCAAACTGCAACGCAACACTTCACCTTCGAGATCTTTTGGACCCACAATAGCCACATGATCCAACAAGGCTGCTTCGCTGAGACGTCGCAAAGACCACTCAAGCAAAGCATGTCGACCAAAACGTCGAAAACAAAGTGCGGACATCGGTTCGCCCGAAGCAACACTAATCGATGCCAAATCCAAAACGGCGACTGCAGAGCGGGGTGCGGACATAAACTGACTTCCATGCAAAAGTGACTAGATCAAGTACCACTTCGCTCAACGCTGAATATCCTCGAAGCGCCATGAATCTAGTCCGTCGAACTAGGCGTGGTCAAGTATTCTCTCCCCACGATTTTCCATTTCATTTTTTGTGATAGCAAATCACCCAAAACCAAGTGAGTTGGCACTTGACATCGACTCCCAATCGAACTACCGAAGATTGACGTTCCCAATTCCGGGACGCGTTAGAGCGAACCGACCTGGGAACTCAACCGAATCTCACACTAGCTCTTTTTCTTTGTCGTTTTTTTCTTGGGAGCTTTCTTGGTTTTTTCGGCAGCGGGTTTGGCAGTTGCCGCTTTCTTAGGTGCCGCTTTGCCACGCTTGCCTCGGCCCGCCGGTGCGCTGGCCGCTCGTTCTGCTAACAGTTCTAGAGCTTTCTCTAGAGTCAAGCCATCTGGCTCGAGGCCCTTGGGCAGCGAAGCATTGGTCGCGCCATCGGTAACGTAAGGGCCGTATCGACCATCGAGCAACTTCACTGCTTCGCCTGTTACTGGCGATGCTCCCATTTCTTTTAATGGAGCTTTAGGCGTAGCCGCTCCGCGTCCACCTCGGGTCTTGGGCGTTGCCAATAAAGCCAACGCTTGCTCCATGCTGACATCAATCGGAGAGACATCTGCGGGAAGGGAACGGGTTTCTACTCCACATTTGACGTAGGGACCGTATCGACCATTGCTGGCGACCACATCGTCACCCGATTCAGGATGCGGTCCCAAATTTCGAGGTAGCGAAAGCAAAGCAATCGCTTGCTCTAATGTTACTT
>JBILTA010000615.1:0-3657 GCA_044371785.1 Pirellulaceae bacterium
ACCTTCGTGCCAATCCTCAGCGGGTTTTTCGCTTACTCTTCCCCCATCCGAAGAGCATTTTGAACAAAAATCCAACCCGCCGCTGCATCACCGACCACGGTTCAAGCTCATGGCGTTGAAATCCAGATCGATTCGCTTGCCAGATTTGATCGTTTTCCAAATCCAGCGCGGTCAAATATTGACCACCGAAACAGTAGGTATCCAAGCATTTGAGGTAACCAAAGTCAGCGATGTATCCTCCTAACTGCGGAGTATGCCCGCAGATCACCGTTTTCCCAGAAATATGTGGAGTTGGCAGGCGATCGGTCAAATGCTCCCAATAAAGCTGGAACTCCGGCTGACTGGACAGAGGAACGTCGTGAAGATAATTCGCATGCACAAAAAGAAATTGGTCGGTTTCCCAAGAGGGGACACACTTTTGATCTAAAAACTCAAGATGATTGCGGGCCACCTTTTGGAGGTTTCCACCATAACTAGTGAGCGTTGCTTGCCCTCCCATCTGGAACCACATGACGGGATCACAGCCGCGCATCGCTGACCCCAAAAACATCAGCTCATGATTGCCGCGAATGCAAACCAGATTGCAACGTTTGTCGAGTTCCATCAAAATGTCGACGACCCCACGACTATCGGGGCCACGATCCACATAATCACCCAGACAAACCAGAGTATCATCGCCCGTCGGCGAAATAGCTTCGATTAGCGTTCGAAGCGCTTTGCTGCAACCATGAATATCGCCGATCGCAATGGTACGCATACGTGCCAATAAAATCCTTCAGCACTAGTCCTCAGAGTGCATCTCTTGGCCAGCTCAATTAAGTGTTGGGTCTGGGGGTAACGGAATATTGCCCGTCATAGATGCGATGATGTCGCGTCCAATGCGGCGCAAAGCTCGTTCCCAAATTTCATCGCAATCGCCAAACAGTTCCGAAATCTCCGTCTCCGCAACCAACCATCCACCCACTTTCAATTCGTCTTCAAGTTGCCCAGGCCCCCACCCCGAATAGCCATCAAAGATTAGCACCCGGGCTTTATCGTCCGTCATCAATTCTCGAACACGATCTTGACAACTTGCCAGGAAAAGATCGTGTCCACATTCAATATCTTCGCTGCAAGGAGAGTCATGCAATACGACTAATGGCCCTTCTACAGGTCCACCAAACATGATTTGCCCGCGACGATGGCAGGGACATTCCAGCAACATTTCCATGACTGTTCCCACACATTGATTGGTGGGGCGATTTAACACCAGACCATAAGCCCCCTCTTCGTCGTGCCGAACAATAAACACTACGGCTCGATAGAAATTGGGATCTTGCAACTGTGGTGAAGCGACCAGCAATTTACCTTCTACGCATAACATGGCGCGTGCGTCTCCCGCCATATGCAACCAGCCCAAGACCATCCAACGCCGAATCCAACCAACATGGAAGTCACCCCAACTTTTATTTCACCACGCTTGCGCATATCGTGAATCAAAACGGGAATCGTGCAGGACACAGTGTTACCATACTCACGCAAGCGAATCGGAATCTTCTCGTCACCATAACCGATCCTACCTTGCAACTGAGATAACATTTTATACGACGCTTGATGCAAAAGAAACCAATCGACCGACTCTTTGTTGACGCCCGCTTTGGCAGCGACCGCCTCTACCAATCTAGGTATGGCTTCAACAGTAAACGCCATCAAACTAGGTCCGTCCATATACAAGCGACTCTTCCAACGCTTGCGATTGCGTGGGCGTATCGCCTCTTCTGGATTACGACACCCGCCCTCCCCAACTAACAGCGTATCCGCTCCACTGCCATCGGTCCCAAAAACAAACCCGGACAGCTCTTGCTCTTCCTTCGCTTCGATCAATGTTGCTGCAGCAGCGTCCCCAAATATTGTCCTCAAACTACGATCAGCGCGGTCAATATATTTGGAATATGTGTCTGCGGTTACCAAGAGAATCTTCTTAGCAGCACCACTTCGAATCAATCCATCCGCCAAAGAGAGACCATAAACAAAACCGGAACAACCGAGATTAAAATCGAGCGCTCCGATGCCCGTCGACAATCCTAACCGATTTTGTAACAGGCAAGCGGTTGTTGGCAGCGGATAGTCGGGCGTTTGTGTACAGAAAAGCAGAAAATCGATATCGCCGCGATCCAGCTTGTTTTCTGCAAACAGCTTTTCGCACGCTTCCACCGCCAGATCCGATGCACATTGCGACGGCTCAGCAATATATCTGGCACCGATTCCCGTTTTCTCTTCGATTTGTGGCAAATCCCATTCCGGAAACTCTGCTTGAAGTTGAGCGTTGGTTTCCAACCGCTTCGGAAAAGCTATCGCAATCGGTCCCAAATGTGCAAAAGCCACGACAACATCATCTCGACTAGAGAATTATTAATGCGACCCGCAGGTCGGTTGCTAACGAAGGTAGCTTTATACGCTTTTGGCGTCCATCACGCCAACCCGACTCCCCCCTAGATTGGAAAAAACTGACTCGAGCACCAATATTTCCAAATCCTCTAGGAACCGACAACGTAATAACTGTTCACTCCTACGGAGCGTTCGGTTGCGTGCCATCGGGAATCGTCTCCAACCGCAGGGCTTGCTCTAGTGGATCAAGGCCTGTAGCTGTCGCTAGGTGGCTCAAAGCCGTAAACCATTCGCGCTGAGCATTAATCAAATCCATCTTCAAATTGGTAACCAATTGTTCCTGGAGGTTGAGTTCAATCAAATCAATTCGGCCGGTGCTGAATTGAATCTCCTGCAGTTCCAAAACTTGCGTTTGAGTCTCAACCACTTTTACCAATTGATCAATCACCTCTTCAGATCTCTGCAACGCCACGATGGCACTTTGCACTTCCAGCGAAATCTTGTCCATGGTCAAGCGGCTTTTCTGATCGATCTGCAGCAACTTGGCAGCTGTGGAGCGTAACTTACCCCGAGCCTTTCGCAACTGCCACGGATACTCATAGGTCAAACCGAACTCACCCTCAAACTGTTGCTTGTCTAAGTTCTTGCTGGTCGTAGGCCCTACGTCTTGCGATAACTCACTCACAAAATCGAGTCGTCCACGAGTTTGATTTTGTGCCCAGCGTCGATCCCATTGCACATGCTCGCTCTGCAGACGCAACTCAACCAACTCAGGTCGACGATCTAAAGCTTCATCGATCTGTTGCTGTACATTTAAATCACTTGTATCGCTCAGAGGAGGAAATGAGGATGGCAACCAAGCGGTGTCGGCCACGAGCGGTAAGCCTTGCTCATCGCGCAAGTAGAGAGCTAATTTAAATGTGGACTGTTGGAGTTTTTGTTCAGCCTCAATCACTTTCGTGACACGCTGAGCGATAAGCACATCGTTAAACAATTCATCTACTTTCGCCCGCCGTTGGGCCTTAATGAGCTCGCGTATCTGCTCCACTCTTTGGCGTGCTAACGCCAACAATTGTTGTTGGACTCGCAGATTCCGCCCTGCAGCTAACCAATCCCAATAGACGGTTGCGGCTGCCAGGGAGGTTTGAAGTATCTCAACTTGCAGTTGTGGTTCAACGACCTGTTGTGCAATTCGATTTTGGAAAATCGCAACTCGACGTGGATCGATATCGCGGCCCTGAAGCAGGGGTTGGACGTACGCGAGCTTGAACTCACCGCCATCAAGTGTCT
>JBILTA010000100.1:0-11641 GCA_044371785.1 Pirellulaceae bacterium
GGTGCGGTACAGCACGCGCGCTGACCGCTCTCGCCTCCACCGGAGCCCATCTTGTGGCTGTCGATATGAGCCAAAACATGCTGGAAGAAGCAGCAGCTAAACTAAAAACATTTGAAAATCCCTACAGTTGCCTCCGCATGAACCTGGTGCACATGGAAGGCTTGCGCGACCAATCGATCGATGTCGCCGTCTGTTTGTTTAGTAGTTTTGGGATGATCAAGGGAGGTGAGTACCGAAAGCAAGCATTGCGCGAAGTGCAGCGAGTGCTAAAACCAAAGGGAGAGTTTTTGTTGCATGTCCACAACATCTGGTCGTCGTTGCGAGACCCAGGTGGTTTGCGTTGGTTGGCTGCAAGTTACCTCCGTTCTTGGTATGATCGACATTGGGAGTGGGGTGACCGCATCTACGTTTATCGCGGTCTTCCTAAAATGTTCTTGCACAGTTTTTCTATTGGCCGCTTAAAACGTGATCTGCAACAAGCGGGCTTTAAGGTTGACGAAGTTCGTTATTTGAACATTCAAAGCGCTGATTACATCCAAAAGAATACCGCCATGGGGCGACTGACGGCTGGCGGTTTCTTTATCGCAGCCAAGAAGCAAGGCCCATGATGGGGAGCTCCTAATGTCTACTACTCCATCCACAGCAATCGATCCCATTTGTGGCATGACCGTCAATACGGCGACTGCCATACAAGCGATTAAAGATGGACAAACCTATTATTTCTGTTGCCCGAAATGCAAAGAGCGTTTTCTTCAGGGTGCATCTCGCACAGAACCGCAGTTGGTAACGTTGAGTTTGCCCACGAAAAAGGCAAACTCCTCTCAGCTTCCCGTCTTGAACGAAAACAATTACAGCGAACCCGCTTGCTGTGCACCTGTTGTGGCAACACCTCACACTTGTTGTGGGCAAGACGCTGAGCATGCGGTCGTGCCATCTAGCGATAAAGCATATTTCTGCCCCATGTGTCCTGGTGAAGAGAGCGACGCGCCAGGTTACTGCGGTACCTGTGGTATGGCGTTAGAACGCAATCCGAATTTTCATGACCCTGCTGCCGATGCAGCGTTAGTTCTGGCCGAGTCGCGATTTCGAATCAAAGTAGTCGCGACGATGCTCCTGGCGACTGCCGTGTTTCTATTGGCTATGTTGCCAATGGTCGGACTGTCGTTCGATCAATGGATATCGCCGACTATATCGGGCTGGATCCAATGTTTGCTAACCACCATTGTTATGGTTTTGGCTTGGCCTTATTGGGTAAGTGGCTTTGGTGCGCTGAAGAATCGCTCAGCCAATATGTTCACGCTGATTGGATTGGGTGCTTGGTCCGCTTATTTTCTAAGTTTTCTCTACTTGCTGGTGCCGAATTGGTTTCCTCACTCAATGACACACACGGAGCATGCGCCACTCTATTTTGAGTCTGCTGCGGTGATTGTGGCGCTGGTGATGTTGGGGCAATGGCTTGAAGGTTCAGCGCGTAAGCGCACCGGAAGTGACCTAGAGAAGTTGGTCGCTATGCTTCCCAAAACGGCTCATAGAATCGTAGATAATGCGATTGAAGATGTTGAGCCACTCGGCTTGCAAATTGGGGATCGCATCCTGATTAAGCCGGGTGAATCGATCCCTGCGGATTCGGTTTTGGAGGAAGGCAACTCGGAAGTGGATGAGTCGTTATTAACGGGCGAGTCGTTGCCGGTAGCAAAAGTTGTCGGCGATAGACTCATTGCGGGGAGCATCAATCAGGCGGCCGTCTTAAAGGCAAGGGTCGCAGCGATCGGTGCAGAGAGCGTGTTGGCGCAGATCATTCAAAGAGTTGGCAATGCGCAACGCAGTCGTGCTCCCATTCAAGATACCGTCGATCGCATTACCGTTTATTTTGTACCGATCGTAGTGTTTGCCGCCGTCTTAGCAGCGTTAGGTTGGTGGTGGTTCGGTCCTGAACCGCGTGTCAGCTATGCTTTTTTGGCAGCGCTGTCGGTGCTCGTGATCGCCTGTCCTTGCGCACTCGGGCTCGCCACGCCGATGAGTATCATCGTCGGTGTGGGGCGAGCCGCACGCGAAGGATATTTGGTGCGTGATGCGAAAGTGTTTCAGAAGTTGGCTCGTGTAGATACGATCGTCTTTGATAAAACCGGGACACTCACGGAAGGGAAGCCGAAGGTTGTGTCGTGGGTGTGTCGCGCGGAATACGAACGCACAAACATTTTGAGGTGGGCCTTGGCGATTGAACAGACAAGCGAACATCCGATTGCCAAAGCGATTGCTCAGTCCGCGCGTGGGGAGTTGCTGTCCGATGGAGCGAAGGATATCGATGTCACCCATATCGAAACCTTTGCTGGTGCTGGCACTGTTGGAATGATCGAGGGAAAGCGAATTGCGATCGGTAAAGAGAGTTGGTTGCGAACGATTATTCCCAACGGCTCTTTTCAAGACGATTTGTTTGGAGAACCGACGAGTTCCGAGACTTCTGAGGCCTGGATTGCGTGCGACGATCAGGTGGTAGCTCGCGTTCAATTGGCCGATGAGCCAAGAGAGTCTGCATTGCGAACGGTGAAGCAGTTAATGGACATGGGGATGGAGCTCTATCTGTTGAGTGGTGACCGAGCCAATGCCGTTGAATCGCTGGCTCAACGCGTAGGCTTGAAGAAGTACCGCAGCGAAGTATCACCCGAAATGAAGCGACAAGAGATCGCGGCATTGAAAAAGCAGGGTAAGCGCGTCGCCATGGTTGGAGATGGAATTAATGATGCGCCCGCATTAGCAACTGCGGATGTAGGAATCGCCATGTCTACGGGCACAGACTTGGCGCAGCAGTCCAGTGATATCACGCTGTTGGAAGGGGACTTGAGACGCATTGCCGACGCGATTCGCTTGAGTCGAAATGTGGTGAAGAATGTTCAGCAGAACCTTACGCTGGGGCTTATGTATAACGTTGTTGCCATCCCTGTTGCTGCCGGACTGCTTTACCCATGGACGGGTTGGACCTTGAGTCCCATGTTGGCAGCGGCCGCAATGGCCGCTAGCAGTTTGTCCGTGGTAGGCAACGCTTTGCGGTTGCGGCTATAGCTGGCTCGCGCAACACACCGCGCGTTTGGTTCGCCGTCTAAGAAGTGCTGTGTGAAGTACTAGCAGCCATCGAGTCGCGCGCACGATGTGTTGTGCAAGTAAGGCTTTTGGTTTTTGATAGACGTGAGAGATGGCGAGTTTTCGCCCTCGGAAAAGTGCAGCAAGAAGTACTTGCTGCACACATCCAAGCTCAACATTTATCGCCCTTCGGGACGAGGGTTATTGCTCCAATGTCCTTTGGTATCATGGCCACGAACTTGAACACCTTTTTCGTTCCAACCGAGTGCAGCATGTACATCGGCGGCACAATAACGAAGGGTTAGGCCGCAGCGACGACGATCGGAGTCGTTGGCCTCGGAGCCATGCAACAGCAAATCGCTATGAATGGAAACCTGTCCAGCCTTCAATTCATCGATTACCACCTCGCCATACTGTTCGGGGTTCTCGATGGTTTGGTTGAGCACATTGTGATCTGCAGGCGAGCTCTCGCGATAGGTAAGATGGCCGAAGTGGTGTGAGCCTGCAATGAATTTCATACATGCGTTTTCGATATCGGCATCGTCGATCGCTAGCCAAACGGTCACAGCCTTCGAAGGTGTCAGTGGCCAGTAGCTAGCGTCCTGGTGCCAAGCGACCGCTTTGCCATCGTGCGGCATTTTGCAGAAAAAGTGAGAGCCCCAGGCGACTACATTTTCTCCTAAGAGATCCGACACGTAGTCCACAATCTTGCGATTGGTCAGGATGTCGTAGACTGGCCCATAACGCAAATGAGCGGAGCTAATCGAATAGCTGTTGCCACCTGCTGCGACCACACGTTGCAGCAAATCATCGAAATAGGTGCGAATCTCAAGGATTTCGGAAGGAGTGTAGACGTCAAGCGGTGCTAAGAACCCGCTTTTATTGAAATGCTCAATCTGCTGTTGAGAAAGAACTCGCGGTTGATCATTGTGTGTCGGATGGAAGCGTAGGTCGCGACCGATCGCTTTAAGTTCATCTTCAGTTGGAGTCACGGAAAATTGTTTGGTGGTCATTGTGGAACTCGATATGTCTAATGGAGAAGAATGTGAGGAAAAATGGTGACGTTGATTACTTGGAGGTGATGGAGTCCTGCGGGTGCGAGGTTATCCAATAACGAGCGGACGATTGGATGTGAGATTTCATCGCGGCGACGGCTGAACGGCGGTCGCCTTTTAGTAATGCATCCACAATCGCTTCATGTTCGGCCGCTTCTTCAGTCAAGCGGGCGCGCTCGATGGCGGGCGAAGCTTTGGCCCAAGAGGCGTCGCGGAAAGAGCGGAATAGCAGTGAAAATCGCTGCAGTTCGCGGATCAAGTATTGATTGCCAGAACCATTTGCGATCAGGTCGTGCAATTGGCTATCGATTTTCTGAGCTTGTTGGGTGAAACGTTTTCCCGTTTTTGATTTAGAGGCAACCTGTTTGAGTTCTTTCTTAAGTGCCAGCAGTTCTTGGGTATCAATTTTGCCCACGGCCAAGCGGATCGCTTCGCATTCCAAGGCTCGTCGCACTTGGCTCACTTCTTTGATATCGCGTCGGGTAACTTCGCGGACCGTTGCACCTCGGTTGGGGAGTAGTTCGATAATGCCGATACCAGCGAGTTCAGCGAGTGCTTCTCGAATTGGAGTCGCGCTGGTTTGGAATTGCTTTTCGAGGTTCTGAGTAATCAAACGAGTTCCAGCCGCGATCTTGCCTTGTACGATTTGCGCCAGCAATTCTTGCACAATGCGACTGCGTTTCGAACCATGATCGTTGTTTGGAGGTGTAGTTATCATGGGAGGTTCCGGTGCCTCGGTCTTGGATTCTATAGAATGTATTGAAGATTCTATAGAATCACAAGCCTGATTTCGCGGTAATTGCGTTGATTTTGCGAGCTGTTTGACCGTTTAGCTCGTGGGCCGAAGACTGGTTGTCTGGCAAAGAGGGCCCAATGGGGGCGTTATATGACCTGATTTTGTGACTCGAGCTGCTCGATGGCTGCTTTGGCGGCCGCTTTGTCCCGTTCCGTTTTGGCCTGTCGTAGGGCTTCATGATAGGCACTGAGGGCTCGATTGAGTCTACCGCAGGCTTGATAATGGTAGCCAATTCGTAACCAAGGGCTATCGTGTAGAGTGATCAAGCATTGTGCCAGGCGTTGGTGGCGGCGTTTCACAATAGCGTTCGAGCAGGTGTCCAGGATGATAGGGCGAAGGTTGGAGTCGGCAAGGTATAATGCGATACCGTCACTGCTCTCCGTCGAAACAATCCAGCGAGTTTCTTCCAGTTCCTCTTGAGCGGATTGCAGTTCGTCAGGGCTAACTTTCAAGAGCCTCTCCAGGGTGACGAGCTTTAGAGCTTCGGTTGAGCAAGCAAGAAACTGTGTGATCTTTCTCGAAGTCTTGCTGAGCGCATCCAATTCTGCTTGATGCCAACGGTGGATCGCATTGCGAAACTCTTCGGAAGATTCACTAGGGCGTTCAAAGTTAAATGCAACGTAGCGGGCGATGTGTTGCAGGCGCGAGGGATTACCGTTGGCGGCACTGAAAATGTCTTGAAGTTGCTTTTCGTTTCGTGTTTGCGTCGAGATCGTCAATTCGCTGAGAAGTCGTCGCATGTCGTCGAGTTTCAGCGGTGGAATGAAGATCGAATGAACTCCATCGCCTTGCTCGAGGTAGCATAGGTCGCATGATTTTGAAAAATCGAGAGGTTCGTTGGAAGAACGGGCGGAGATGCAAATGAACGCAGCCAGTATTTGACCACGAAATCGGGGTGATGCCAAAAGTTGTGTGGTTAGAAATACAATACTATCCTGATCGCACCATTGTAGGTCGTCGATCACCAAAATGATCGAGCGTTGGCAGCTGAGTTCCTCTAAAAGTTCGGTAACGGCAGAGAGTGCATCGGCGACAGAAGTATCGGTGGTTATATGGTCCTTAATTCGATCGTCAATCAAGACCTCGGGGAATTGGGAGCCAATGGTCGGAGCATACTTTACAAAAGTGGAGTACCATTGGACGCGATCGATTAAGCGTAAGCGATCGATCAATTGGTTGAGCAGTTGTGAAATGATGCTGTAGGGTGTCTTGTCCTCTCTATAGCAGGCACATTTTAGGACCAGCTTATTTTCAGAGAGAGCCAAATACCCGGCGACGAGATTTAGAATCGATGTCAGGCCAATACCTGGCTCACCATAAACAACGGTGAATCGTTCTGTAGAGGAAGTGAAGTTAATGCTGGCACGGATGGTTGAAAGGATGGGGCCTCGGCCGATGAGTGGCTGCAGCATCCGAGTGGGTTCAGTCGATGGAGCTCCCATAACCTGGGCGATCATAGCGCCCGTTGGGCGATCAGAGGGGTCGTATCGCAATAGGCTTTGGCATAATTGGCGCAAGTCATTGGGGGCAAGCGGCGCGAGTTGTTGAAGGCTTGAGTCAATGTCGCGGTCTTGTTCGTCAACATCTCCAGCTTTAGGGCAGGGGTATTCACCGGTCATCAGTTCGTAGAGACAAACTCCAAGGCTATACCAATCACTGGCTGGGATGGCTGGCTTGCGATGAAGTACTTCGGGTGCCATGTAGCACAGTGTTCCGACGACATCTTCGTTAGCAATTGTGGTTTCTTGCGCGGATGGAAGCGGCCAGCGTTGAGCTAGGCTGCAATCGAGCAATACCACTGTGCGCGGAGAACGGAGAAGAATGTTGCTTGGTTTGATGTCGCGATGGACAACGCCTTGTTGATGCAGATGGTTGATGACGCTGATCAATTGACGCATGAAGAGTCGTAAGCGTTCGAAATAATTGCGATTTTCGCGATTTTCTAAGGCCCAGCGGCCCAAGTCGCTACCGGAGATCAGTTCCATCGAAAAGTAGCGCAGCCCACCTTCGCTGAAGGCATCGTACATGCGGACAAGATTGGGGTGTCGTATCTGGGCGAGTGTACGAAACTCTTGATTGAATTGATGGATGCTCCAGGTATCATCGTGTCGCATTACTTTGATGGCTACCAAGGTTCCGCGTCGCATGTCCAGCGCGCGGAATACATTTCCCATTCCGCCAGATTCAACGAAAGAGAGGAGATAATAGCGACCGAGTGTTCTCGGCAAGGTCCAGGTTGTCCCCACATCTTCACTGGAAGCGACAATGGTTGAATCATTCGGTTTCGTGCGACCACGATATGAAACAATCGTTGATGCATGTTTCTGTAGGTTCGACTCTATGCGTTTCAGCAAGTCATTTATGGCTGTGGCAAATTCAGGGAACGAGTCAGAATAGTATGTGACAGGGCGATAATGAACTCCCTTGGATAAGAGCGTGAACTCAAAAACGATCAGTTGGCTCAGCCATTCCCACCGTTTTCGCAGTTGAGGAAATCGCAAGAGATACAATTCGATTCGTGGAGTAACTCGATCATCTTCATCGTCATCATCGACCTCCGGAGTGTCGTAAGGATCGACGGATACGGGGGAGGTACCATGCCGCGTGGGACGGCGCGACTGGGTGATGCCAAGTTCCATATCGATTTGGATGAGTCTTACCAGCATCTCGTCATGTTGTGGATCGGGCAATGCACTGGCCAGTGTTCCGATCTTCAGAGTGCTAGAGGGCCTCCACGTATCTCGATAATTCTGCTCGATCTGCAGCATTTGCTTTCGAATATCTGCAGCTTTCGAAGGGTCCACGAGAACAAACCTTGCGGCAAGAGCAAACGAGATCGTCAAAAAGAAGGCCAGGGGCGCGGTGCATGTGGGCAGTGGTCATGCACCGATTCAATTATGGCGCGAAAAGAGAACGAACGCCACGCATCGGTCAAGAATTATCACTCGGATTGGTTTGCTTCCTCATCGGTTTCCGCTTGGAATTGAACCACAAATCGGCCGCGTAAGATGTCGATCGCAGTATCTTTGGGCCATTTCATGACTTTGGCTAACCAGCGGGCCAGGCCTTCCGCTTCCTGTTCTGTCATGAGGCTTTCATCCTGCATGATCATGGTAACCTGCGGCGTTTTTCCGTTCAGTAGGCATTCGGCAACTGCTACGTTGCGATAGTTCTTGGGATCGAAGTTTTCTTGGTCGTAGTTTTCTTTGGCGATGGAGCGAATGATGAGGCGGTGGGTTTGTTCGATTTCTCCCGACAGCGAAATGTGCATATGCCGCGTTTCTGAAGGAATCGGGGGATTTGGGGCATCGATTCGTTGGAATATCGTGCAGGCCGCTAACCCTGTGTCCAGTTGCGTTAGCATAATTCGAGCCATATGTTCGATCACATGGGTCATGATTTCAGGGGAGTTTGTCACGCCATCGGCCACTACAAAGAGCGTGGCATCTTGTGACTTGTCACCCACCTCATGGGCACAAAAACGAGCAAAAGGGGCCGTTCCTCCTTGCCACATCAAGTCCGCTTGGAATCCTTTGGCGTCCATGGAATGAACGGTTACAGAGAAATCTTGTAATTGCGACATTCGGTTTTCCTAACCTGGCGGAGTGACGGGGAAACTGTGTTGAATTAGGATAACAATATTCAGTACTTGGGACTATCGAACATTTCGGGATCGGAAAGCAAGAATTTGAGAATGAAAGGAGCCATGAAGCTCTTGAAGGATACTTTCTTCCATCAACGCGTTCTAGTCACTGGTGGATGCGGGTTCATTGGTTCCGCAGTGGTTCGCGCACTGTACCGCAACACCGCAGCGGATGTCGCCATCTTGGATAAGCTCACCTATTCGGCGGACTTAGACGCTCTGGAAGAAGCTTACGGTACAAGTCGCGTCACATTGCATGCGATGGACTTGCTCGATCGTGCGGCGGTATCGCAACTCATCGTAAAGTTTCGACCCACGCTTATCTTGCACTTAGCTGCGGAAACGCATGTTGATCGTTCTATTGATGAGCCGATGCGATTTGTGGAAGCCAATGTCGTTGGTACAGCTACTCTACTGGAAGCGACGAGAGAGTACTGGCGATCATTGACAGGAGATGAAAAAACGCGGTTCCGTTTGGTTCAGGTTTCAACCGATGAAGTTTATGGGAGTATCGGCGAAAATCAGCATTTTGAAGTTACTTCAGCTTATCAACCCAATTCGCCCTATGCAGCCAGCAAGGCGGCGGCTGATCATCTTGTAAGAGCGTGGTCGAAAACCTACGGCATACCAGTCATCTTTACTCATAGTTGTAACAACTATGGTCCCTATCAATATCCTGAGAAGCTGATCCCTTTGATGATTTGGAAGGGGATGCAAGGCGAAGATTTTCCTGTTTATGGAAGTGGACTCCAGTCACGCGAGTGGCTGTATGTCGAAGATCATGCATCAGCCTTGATGCTGATCGGAAATCAAGGTGAGGCAAGCAAGACCTATCATATCACGAGTGGTGAAGAAATTCGCAACGTCGATTTGGTGAGGCAGTTAGCTGACGAATTGGAAAGAGTGCTATCGTCAAAAGGTAGCAGCGATACGTTGCAGGCTAAGAAATCGAAAATTATTCATGTGGAAGATCGGCCCGGACATGATGCTCGATACTCTATGTCCAAGTTACCGTTGTTTCAGGAATTAGGCTGGAGTTCAGCCGTTCCATGGAATGAAGGCTTGAGACGTACCGTAGGTTGGTATTGCGAGCATCCAGAATTCTTTGCCAAGAAGCGCCAGCAGGGCTACAAGGGGAATCGCTTGGGATGTCAAATAACAGACTAAGCGTTTGAGGCTGAGATTAGTAAAGGGGTAGAGATGTCGATCTCGGGATTAGTTCGGGTTACTGCCGTCAGTCCGGTTGTTACGGTGGGAGATCCCGCTGCGAACGTGCAAGCCATCTTGGCTGCCTGTGAAGAGCACTCCGCCAGCCAAGTCCTTTTATTTCCTGAGTTGTGCCTTACGGGCTATACCTGCGGCGATCTTTTTGCGCAAACCGCCTTGCTCGATCAAGCTGTCGCGAGTTTATTGCAGTTGCTCAAAGCGACCAGGCACAACTCGACACTGATTGTCGTTGGGCTGCCGTTGAGTGTTGGGGGCAAGTTATATAACGTCGCCGCTTGTCTTCAGTCGGGCGAGATTCTTGGCATACTTCCCAAGCAATATTTGCCTAACTATCAAGAGTTCTATGAAGCTCGTTGGTTTCAAGCGGCCGATGGTAGTGAGCCAGCTGAAGTTTATATCGAAGGTTATGGTTCAACGCACTTCGGCATCGATTGGTTGCTAGAAGCTCAAGGCGTCGTTATTGGTGTCGAGATCTGTGAAGATTTGTGGATGCCGATTCCCCCGAGTTCGTTGCAAGCTTTAGCCGGAGCCAATGTGCTGCTGAATCTATCGGCTAGCAATGAGACGATTGGAAAAGCGGAATGGCGAAGGCATTTGGTTGCCAGTCAGTCGGGGCGTTGTTTGGCAGCTTACATTTATTGCAGTGCGGGACCCAGCGAATCAACCACCGACATTGTCTTCGGTGGACATTCCTTGATCGCTGAATGCGGTACGGTTCTAGCCGAATCATCGCGCGTGGGTGATGGCGGCATATTACCGCTAGCAGGCGGCTTTGTGACCGCAGATATCGACTTTGAGCGAATCGATCATGATCGACGTGTGCAAGGAACCTTTCATCAAAGTCGAACCGATGTTTTACAGCCGAAGAAACGTATTCCAGTTCAGTTGAAGCCACATCCCAATGATGTTAAACGTACCGTCAATGCTCATCCTTTTGTCCCTAAAGATCCCCGCATCTTGAAGGCTCGTTGCGAAGAAGTTTTTGGTATTCAATGTGCGGCATTAGCGAAGCGATTGCAGCAACTTCCGAGTCACTTGCCCTTACAAATCGGTGTGTCTGGAGGACTTGATAGTACATTGGCTTTGCTGGTCGCCTGCAAGACGTTGCAGCATTTGGGGCAATCACCGAAACGTATTGTCGGTTGGACACTGCCCGGCTTTGGTACCACAGATCGGACGCTGGAGAATTCCAAGCAGTTAATGAAGCTGCTAGGAATCACGCCTCGTGAGCAAGATATTCGTGAGCTTTCTCTTAGCACCTTCACGGCCCTGGGGCATAAGCCGTTTGGGCTCGATTTGTCAGGCTGCACTGTTGCAGAAGTACAGTCGAAGTTGCAACAGTTGCCTGAGAAAGATCGGCATGATTTGGTTTTCGAGAATGTTCAAGCTCGATTGCGGACGTTGCTCTTAATGAGCGGGGGTTTTGTGTTGGGGACAGGGGATCTGAGTGAAAGCGCCTTGGGTTGGTCGACGTATAACGGCGACCATATGTCGATGTACAACGTGAACGCTTCGATTCCCAAGACGTTGGTTCGTTTCTTAATTGATTTTGTGGCAGAGAATCAATTTACGGGTGAGATCCGTGATGTGTTGCGGAGTGTATCAACAACCCCGATTTCTCCAGAGTTACTCCCCCCTTCATCGCAAGGCGAGATTCAGCAATCGACAGAAGCTGTGCTGGGGCCGTACGAGTTACATGATTTCTTTCTGTACTGTATGATCCGCAACGGTTATTCACCCCAGAAGATCGTTGCGTTAGCGGAGAACGCAACCTTTAGTCGCATTTACGCTCAAAAAGAAATCATCGAGTCGCTGAAGACGTTTTATCGCCGCTTCTTCCAG
>JBILTA010000616.1:0-3651 GCA_044371785.1 Pirellulaceae bacterium
AGCGATACCAAACACGAAAGCCAGCACTATGGCATGCACGAAAGTTACCGTTGGTGCTTTAACAGAATGGCAGCATCACTCGGCGACTTGGTGATGCCCACCGTTGGGGCAATCAAACCGAATCGTAATCTTCCTGGTGCTCAGCGGTGCTCGTGCTCGAATGGACGACATTCATCGTGCTTGCAGCGAATTTTCGTTCATCCATCATATGGATGAAGTATTCACGGACGTTCTCCGCGGTGGCTTTAGCCGGACGTTTGCCAATAGTTTCAGAGAAATCACGTAGAACGCGGCAATATGATTGTGGTGTTCGTTCGCTGAGCCCTGCGAGTTTTAGATCCTCAAAAAATCGTTGAAGTACAGGGCAAGATGGGTTAAGATTTTTAGTCATGACGTATGCTCCCAAGAAACCGCAACGTCAGCGTCTACAGACTGTAAAGCACGAGACTGCGTGGAGGCTTGAGAACTACGATGCTTCCAACCTTTATTGAGAGAAGAGCTCAACTGGCAAGAAAAAGTTGCAAGGCGGAACTCCTTTGGACTCGATAGCGGCTTACTTGAATCATCTATTGTATCGAAGTCGTGGTCGTTAATTGGATCAAAGAATGAACTCGAATTCACACGAAAAGTGGGTAGAATCCGTTGCGGCAAATGTAGCATCCTACCGTCACATGATTGATGCCACAGTCGCACAGTTATCCGATGCCGAACTACGCGAACGGCCACGCCCGGACATGAACTCTGTGGCTGTGTTGCTTCGACATCTTGGCGGAAACCTGCAAAGCAGATGGACGGACTTTCTCACTACAGACGGTGAGAAACCGGGGCGGAACCGTGATAGCGAATTTACGGATTGGAGCGGGGAGCGTGCCGAACTGATAGCGTACTTTGATACTGGCTGGCGTTTACTGACAGATGCAATTGATCTGATTCGTGAATTGAAGGACGACCAAGAGATCCTTATTCGTGGCGAGCGTCATACCATTGCAGACGCTTTGATGCGATCTGTAGCCCATGTAAGTTACCATGTTGGACAAATCGCAATCATCTCCCGTATGGTTCACAGAGGTGAATGGCAATGGCTGACAATTGCTCCCGGCAAAAGCGCTGAGCACAACAGTCAAACATGGGGGACAGCCAGAAGTCGTAGCGTATTTTCTGGAGAGAAAAACGCCAAATAACAGATGAAGGAATAGGTGTTGCGTTCTTAACAGAGAGATCGCTCAGCGCTGATGACGCGATATATGTGCACCAGCATTCTCTTCGAACTGCCGCGATAGTGTCTCTTGAACAAGCGGTATATGAGAAAGGCTCATGATGGAAATGCTTAGTAGGAATTCAGAATTTGTCGCCAGCTCAATTACTGTTACGGTATCGACTATAATCTACGGTGGTTTGGCTCCGCTCGGTCTATGCTTCGGCGGATAGTAATACAAAGGGATAAACAAGCAGTGGATGCGAAGGGCTCGAGCATTCGGCACTGACTTGAGACATTATCTCGGCCTCGGTCATTCCGGGATGGTTTGTAATCGGTCCCCTGCGTTACTCTCAGGAAATTGAAAACGAGGGACCTTTTGTTCCAGGTGACACGGCTCGCGTTATCGCAGGGAAATATAGAAATACTGTTGCGCGAGTGTATCGCAAGATCGCAAAAAGAGAACTACTTCTTCAAGGCATAAGCTTGATCCAGGAGTTGAATCGTGTGCAAAACGGGTAAGGGATGACCAAGTTTTGCAAGCGATTGATGGATCTGAACCATGCAACCAATGTTGCCCGTCACGAGGCAGCTGGCTCCAGTGGCGATCACGTACTCGGCTTTGCGTTTGCCTAACTCGCCAGCTAGTACAGGTTGGTCGATGTTATAGGTCCCTGCAGACCCACAACAAATCTCACTCTGTTCTAGTTCCGCAAGTTCTAGATGTTGGATCGATCGTAGTAACTTGCGAGGTGCCGATGTCACTCCTTGGGCATGGGCCAAATGGCAAGCATCGTGATAGGCGACTCGCATTGGGCTAGATAAGGCTGGCGGATCTATGAGCCCAACTTCGTCGAGAAATTCGCAGACGTCGCGAACTCTTGTCGCAAACTTCTTACCGGCATTTTCGTCGGCTTCACCTTTAAGTATCAGGCCATACTCTTTGAGGCCTGATCCGCAGCCGGCGGCGTTTGATAAGACTGCGTCGCACTCGACCGCAAACGCTTTGATGTTCACACGAGCTTGGGTTTTGGCGAGTGGACCGTTACCCACATGCCAAGCCAATGCGCCGCAGCAGCCTTGAGCTGGTGGGATCACGACATCAAAGCCTTGTCGCGATAAGACGCGGATTGTTGCCGCATTGATATCGGGCGAAAGGACTTGTTGGGCGCAGCCTGCCAACAAGGCGACTGTCCCACGCCGTTTGCCTTGAGCAGCAGTGAATTCAGGCAGCTTAATGGCATGTGGGACTTCAGGTGGCACCATCGCTACCATAGGTCGCAGCGGTGGAGGAACTAGCCATAGCCTATTGCGCACAAGTTGTCCGGCGTGTAAGGCTAATCGAAACAGCCATGGGCGTGGCAAAACGAGCGACGCGATCCAACGCTGCAACGACCAGGGTTGTTTGCCTGTCTCGCGGATCCAATCACGAAATGGGCTGATCAACTCTCCATAGTGGACGCCGGAAGGGCAAGCGGTTTGGCAAGCCAAGCATCCCAAACATTGATCCAGATGTTTTTGAACATCCTGGACCTCGAGCTTTCCTTCCAGCACTTCTTTCATCAAGAAGATTCGGCCACGAGGCGAGTCTGTTTCTTGACCAAGTACTTGGTAGGTGGGGCATGTAGGGAGACAGAAGCCGCAATGGACGCACGTCTGAACTGCTTTGGCCATTTCTTCGCCGCGTGGCGGAAGATCACCAACTGGTATGGAGTGTTGCATATCGCATCAACTTTCGCAGAGATTAATCCAAGTCGCTATCGAAGACGCGAACTTGAGACCAGTTAGGTTTTTGCTCAGCAATAAATTCTAAATGACGAGGTGCTGTTTGATAGATATCATGCGATTCGCGTGAATCGAACACGACATGCAAGCTGACGTGATAGCCACGATCATTGACGGGGCGAGCGAGATCGGGATTAAGCACACCTACGGCAAACGAATCGAGTCCTGGATGGTTGTCGAGATATTTATGGCAAGCTGCTTTGAGTTCCTGGATTTTGGTTTCGGAGGAATCATGCAGAGTGAAGAATACGTGATGAGCCAAACGTTTTTTGGAAGACGTCATGGAAGTTCTGCTACAGATGATCAAGAGGATAGATAATACGTTCGCAGGCAAAGATCGCTTGCGAACGTTAAAGTCTAATGGATCATCGTGAAGAACGGGAGATGGCAGGCGTTAATGTCCAAGGGCTAAAAGGACTGGGGCCCAGTGCCGAATCGTTGGGCTCGACACCTGCTTCTAAACTGCCAGCATGATTCAAGTAGGGTGCCAATCCTTCAGGCGAAATGCCTCTGAGGCTGATAAACGCAACGTGTCCATCTTCGAATACGATATTGAAGCCGCGGCCTTCGTGGGAGAGCCACGTCATACGACCGTTGCAGCGACCTTCATCGCAGTCAGGTTCGATATTGCCGACGATGGTCCACCATTGAGAGGAAGTCATTGCAGCCGA
>JBILTA010000617.1:0-3645 GCA_044371785.1 Pirellulaceae bacterium
CAGTGAACTTCGAAGAGATCATTCGTGCCCTAAACGATGTTGGCTATCAAGGCCCACTTTCGGTCGAATGGGAAGATAGCGGAATGGATCGGGAGTTTGGAGCGCGCGAAGCCGCTGGCTTTGTAAAGCGACTCGACTTCCATCCAAGCAATCGCGCCTTCGATTCGGCTTTCGAAAAAGATTAGTTTTCACACGGTTGATTACCATTTATGGACAACCCGATTACGATAGTGTTCAACGGTCAGGACCGGCAGATTCATGCCGGCTTGACCGTGGAGCAACTTCTCAAAGAAGCAGCCATCAATAGTCGCTTTGTGGCGGTCGAATTGAATGGTGAAATATTGCCTCGCGACCAACGAACTTCGCGCGAGGTCCAAGCCCGCGATGTGATTGAGGTAGTAACGTTGGTCGGAGGTGGCTGAGCTAGCTCAGTGCATTGCGAAAGATTTATGAAATGAGTGAAACGTCGTCCGAGGTGGATACGCCGACAAACGTATTGACCGACCAACCGCTAAAGCTCGGCAAGTATATGCTCGACAGTCGTTTGATTGTCGGGTCAGGGCGATTTGACACCCCCGAACTGATGCGAGATTCACTCGCCGCTTCTGGTTCTCAATGCGTTACCGTAGCGGTTCGCCGTGAACGCTTGTACGATCGACAAGGCAAGAACCTACTCGAGTACATAGATCCAGATAAATATCTACTTCTTCCCAATACCGCTGGTTGCTACAACGCAGCCGACGCGGTACGAGTGGCCAAACTTGGCCGCGAAATTTTACGAGCTCTTGAAAACCCCGGCGCCGATTGGGTTAAGTTGGAAGTGCTCGGTGACAGCAAGACCTTGCTACCCGATCCGATTGCCACCGTGGAAGCTTGCAAAATGTTGGTCGATGATGGCTTCCAAGTGCTGGTATACAGCAGCGATGATCCAATCATTGCCCGTCGCCTCAAAGACATCGGTGCAACTTCTGTCATGCCTGCGGGAAGCCCGATAGGCTCTGGGCAGGGGATACTCAACCCAAATAACCTCCGAATTATTCTAGAGAGCCTCAAAGGTGACGATCCCGATTATCCTGTGATCGTTGACGCAGGCGTCGGCACAGCCAGCGATGTGGCTGTGGCCTTTGAACTCGGCGCAGACGGTGTGCTACTCAACTCAGCCATCGCTTACGCGCGGCACCCTGTGCTTATGGCGGAAGCGATGAAGCTCGCCGCCATCTCTGGTCGCAAAGCGTATTTAGCTGGACGAATGCCGAAGCGATTGTACGCTCAGGCCAGTAGCCCCGAAGCGGGCGTCATCACTTCGCGACCTTGGTGAAATCTATGCCTCTGCGTGAAGTACCTATTGATTTTGAAGTGGATGAATTTCCACCTGAAGTCGATCGACTCTTGCTCGATGCCGACGAACAAATTGAAGCGTTTTGGGATCTGTTCAAACAGCATAAAGTCCATCAATTTGTTGCTTCAGACTTTCGTCTCATCTGGGGTGCGATCGATTATATCAAGCGAAACAATTTGGCGGACGGCAATAGTTTCTGCGAATGGGGCTGCGGCTTCGCTGTTATCGCTGCCTTGGCTTCCTTAGCTGGTTTTAATTCCGTTGGGATTGAAGCCGAAGACCCCTTGATCGACGAGGCCAAGAAACTACATCGACGACACTCAGTGGACGTTGAGCTGTGGCAGGGAAATTTCCTGCCGCGTGGCTCGAAAGCCTTTGCAGAAAAGGGGCGATCGTACGTTTGTTTGCAAGCGGATCCACCACCCGCATACGATAAATATGATATGCAAGTTGACGACTTTTCCGTCATCTTCGTCTATCCCTACCCCGGTGAAGAATTTTACATGCAGGACGTGTTCGAGCGATTCGGTCGGCCGGGTGCTATCCTGCTCATGTTCCTTGGACCCTATCAAGTAGAAGCATATCGCAAAGTTAGCCACCGCTAACATTCTCTTCACACTCTTATCTTTAGTGAGATCTGTATGGGCTTATTCGATTTTTTTCGTCGCAAGAAGAAAAACAAGCACGAAGAAAATGGGGGTGTAGAAAGTTCAGCTCCCATGTTCTGCTTTGTGTTAGTCGAAGCCCCACCAAAAATCGAGTCCAAACGGGCAAACGAAATCACACGTCGCATTCTGGGCAACGAGTATTCCGCTGACACTTCAGACGAGAATATTGTCTCCATCAACAAAGGTACCGATACCGTTGGTTTTCTGGCGATGATGCCCGCCCCAATCCCGAATGAAGAAGCGGAAAATAACGCCGACGATAATTTCTTGTGGCCCAATGGTCGAGAAGAAGTTGCCAAACATACCAGCCATGTGATCGTGACCATTGCGGGAACCGGCGAACATTCACCGATTCAAGCCGTTGTCGGGATTGCCAAACTCACGTTAGTTGCCCTGGAATTATACGATGGCCTAGGTGTCTATTGGGGCAATGGCAACGTCTGCAATAATCGTGAAACCTTCGAAAATTTCTGCGAAGATATTTCGGAAGAACACGTGCCACTTCCAGCAATCATGCGTTTCCAATTCATATCAGCCGATAATGACGAAGTCGGCCTATATACCCTTGGCATGAATCAATTCGGGCTGATGGAAATTGAAGTCGATCATTCCGCCATGGAACTTAGTGATCTCTTCGAATATGTCTGTAACGTGGCCCACTATCTCGTAATGAGCGGACCTGTCATCGCCGATGGCAATACGATCGGATCGGATGAAAACGAAAAGATCACCGTCCGTCATCAACCGAGCATGATCGACAAGTCTCGCAAGGTCTACAAGATCTTGTTCGAGTGATCGCTATAAACTTCCTCCTGTTCAACGTTGTCGTCGAATGAGTTTTTGACTTGAAGAAGATTTCAAAAATTTTCGGCGATCGACAACAAAGATCGCTTTTCACTCGCGCGACCTTGTTAAATTTATAATTCAAGGAGCGCACCATTCTCATGAATCCCCTTCCCGATCTGACTTCAGAAGAACACTCGATTTACGAGTGGCAAATGTGGGTTTCAAACTTCGGCGAATTGGGACAACGTAAACTCAAAAATGCGTCGGTCCTAATCTCTCGCTGTGGCGGTGTGGGAGGTGTGGTCGCCCTGCAACTAGCTGCAGCTGGGATCGGTAAGATGATTATTGCCCATGCCGGGAACGTCCGCCCCAGCGATCTAAATCGACAACTGCTGATGACCCATGATTGGATCGGTAAACCACGCGCCGAATCCATACGAAGACGTTTGACCGAATTCAATCCTCGCATGGAGCTAACGGTCGTTGACCAAAACATCAACGAAGATAATGCAGCGGAGTTAGTTTCTCAGGCAGATATCGTTATCGATTGTGCCCCATTGTTTCAAGAGCGATTCGCTATGAATCGCCAATGTGTGGCTCAGCGAAAACCGTTGGTCGAATGCGCAATGTACGAACTAGAAGCCCAGATCACTTCGATTCTGCCTGGACAAACGCCATGCCTGCAATGCCTGTATCCGGAAATACCAGCCCATTGGAAGCGACAATTCCCTGTATTTGGGGCCGTTTCTGGCACCATCGCTTGTATGGCCGCTATGGAAACAATCAAAATCATCGCACAAATCGGTCAGCCGCTGTTTGGTAAATTACTCAGATGCGATTTAAACTCCATGA
>JBILTA010000618.1:0-3634 GCA_044371785.1 Pirellulaceae bacterium
AAGATTCCAATGATGGCGATTACCACCAACAGCTCGACCAGCGTGAAGGCCGATCTGCTCCTGCGAAAAGTGTGGGTCATTAAACTTCCCCAAAAATACGAATAAGGGCAATGAGAGGCTCATCCTTACAATAACTTCATAAAGAAGTCGCCTTATGTTAACGCTGTTCGAGCAAGTGAGTCAAAGCGACTAAGCCGTTTTTTGCATCTTTTTACCCCACTAATTCCAACTCCGCTTAAATGCCCCCATTGATCAAAAATCCCTCCTCTGAGATTGCGCCCTGAACGAGCCCATTATCAGCCTTAATGACAAGCCGTTCAAAAAAGTCCCGAAAACGACTCACAACCCGTCGGTCAAAATCGACCTAGGAGTCCATAAATGGCTGGGTATTTCGATAACCCAATCGGACAAATGCCAGGTAGTGCTTTCCTGGCCCTCTATTCTGTGTGGCTTATCCTTTGGCTCATCGTCGCCCGCTTGTGGGGCACCTTCAAAAACCCCCCCGTTTCCCCACGCATTCCAATCCCAAACGACCCCGATCCGTTTCAAATCGCCTACCTGCGAGGCGGTGTCCACGAACTCCTTCGAACCGTCCTGGTCGATCTGGTTGAGAAGAAACGAGTTGTTGAGGTAAAACCAACACGAACCTGGTACCAATTTGGTACGGGGCATTCCGTCTGGGCAATCTCGGACCCACGCGACCTCGGCCAAGACCTTTCACCTGCCCACCGAGTTGTGATCAATGGACTTCGAGCCAACGCCTGCACCATTTCAGAGATCATGCAACAACTCCCCAAAGAATTGCAAAAAATCATCAACAGCTATCGAGCCCCGCTTGAAGCTCAGGGACTTATTGTCACAGAGCAGGAATCACTCGAGAACAATAACAGAACCTTCATCTCGGCTTTCTGCTTTACCTCCCTTGGTCTCTATAAACTTGCAGCTGCTTATGCAAATGGTCGCCCCAACGTTGGATACCTAATCATTGGAATGATCATAGGCACGATCTGCATCGTTGCAGTGGGGAAACGCAGGTCACTCACCGAAAAAGGCCTTCAGTACTTAAAAGATCTAAGGCTCGCTTTTTCAACACTGCAATCGAAAAAACTGCGCAGTCAATCATCCGATCCCCCAGAATCTGCGACGCAACAACTCTCGCCGACTCTGCTTGGCATGGGTATCTTCGGTGCAATCGCGATCCAACACTCGGAACTCCATTCACTCTTCCAATCTTTTGGTGACAAAGCGCTTTCAAGCAACTCCTTCTACGTACAGTCAGGCTTGATAGGCACAGGCGGCTGCGGAACCGGTGGCTGCGGAACCGGTGGTTGCGGAACAGGCGGTTGCGGTTCAGGCGGTTGCGGCGGAGGCTGTGGAGGTTGCGGTGGCGGCTAAAACCGATTTTAATCAATTGCCCAAGCTGGGGGTTGGCCTCGGATATCGCTCAGCCTTTCGTTCGCAATTATTCAGGCACCGATCGCAGATCGATTTTCTTGAACTGGTGGCAGATCATTTTTTTGCGCCCACAACAGTATCCCAAGATGAGCTACAGAGATTAAGCCGTAACTTTCCCACTACCCCTCATGGACTTGCCCTCTCGCTCGGCTCTGCCGATGGCCTCGATCAAACTTATACCCGACATTTTATTGAACTTCTCAACCATACGCATCCACCCTGGTGCAGCGACCATATCGCATTTACTCGCGCCGCTGGAATCGATATCGGTCACCTCACACCGCTCCCGAAAACTAGCGCATCACTCAAAGCACTTCGCTCCAATATCACGGCTTTCCAGGACCGTACACAAACACCTCTCATCCTTGAAAATATTACCGAACCGTTTCGCTATCCCGATGAACAATTTAGCGACGCCGATTTCATTTGCGAAATTTGCGAACAGAATAACATCGGTATTCTCTTGGACGTAACAAACCTCTTCATTAATTCAGAAAACCACAAATTTGATGCCCTTAGTTTTCTACAACGCCTACCCAGAGAACGAATCGTTCAACTCCACTTTGTTGGCGCACGTTACTCCAACGGAACTTGGCATGACTCACATGGCTGCCCCGCACAAGAAGAGATATGGCAACTGCTAACCGAAGTAGTGAAGTATGGTTCAATAAAAGGTATCATCTTGGAACGTGACATACATCTCCCTGATCTATCTGAGCTCATTGTCGAGCTTAAGCGAGCTCGACAAATTTTACAGGAGTTCGGATAATGGATAACGATTTTTCGGCGCTCAAGAAACAACAAGCCAATCTTGCCCAACTCCTAACCAAACCTTTGCAACAATTGCAGACGACTGACGCTCATCTGGCTTTTATTGCCCCTGAACAACTACTTGAACACCGGGCAACCCTTATCCGCAAACGCTCCCAACAAACAGCTGAAATACTCCCGCGCGTACGCCGCGTATTGGGGGATCAATTCGAGCCGCTCTTCCGCGACTTTGCCAATCAACACCATTTCAATTCCGTTGAAGCGAATCGCTTAGATGCCCTACATTTCACTCGTTGGCTTGAGCAGAAATCGTTATCCATTCCATGGCTAATCTGCTGTTGTCGGTTCGAGCGTACGCGAAGCGAATGGGAAAAAGCAAATTCATGGTACTGCAAGTTCATACTTCTCAAGTACGACATTCATAGCTGGGAAACAACTGCGGACAGTCCCAATAAAAAAGCCACTGTTTGGCTATTCGCAAACAGTGGCTCGTTACATCGAGTTTGGCATTGGCCTAAACGCAATCTTAACTGCTAATCACGTCTTCCCCTACTTCATCATTTTGGCAATCAGCTTATTGGCTTCTTTGGGATTT
Source organism: Pirellulaceae bacterium (assembly GCA_044371785.1). Taxonomy (GTDB): domain Bacteria; phylum Planctomycetota; class Planctomycetia; order Pirellulales; family Pirellulaceae; genus JAFLCP01. Next base: position 2,822 of record JBILTA010000618.1, read on the forward strand.
CGACGGCATTCCAACAATGCTGAAAGCATCAATGGAGCAACAATGGTGGCGTCCGATTCGATGACGAACATCGGTGTCTTCTCGGTCAACTTATCCCATGTAATTTTTTCATTGGGCGTTGCTCCGGAGTAAGAACCATAGGAAGTGGTTGAATCGGAGATTTGACAGAAGTAAGCCCATGGCTTCACTCGCTTCTTCAAATCATATTTGATCGATGGAACAACACAGATCGGGAAGTCACCCGCGATACCTCCACCGATCTGAAAAAAGCCGATACCAGCCCCTTGGGATAGCTGTTGGTAATGATCATAAAATCCAGCCATGTATTCGATGCCCGATTTCACGATTAAGGGAGAACACTCCGCAGTCTTTACATACGACGCAAAGATATTGCCAAAGGTCGAATCTTCATAACCTGGCACAACCATCGGCAGATTTTTCTTGGCAGCCGCCAACAACCATGACTCATGGGCATTGCCTTCGTGAAGCTTCGCAGGCAACTTTTGAATAAGCTCATAGAAGTATTCATGCCAGTACCGACGTTCATTCTTTTCCGTGGCATTTTTCCACATAGGGACAATGAACTTCTCCACTGCCCGGAACGCTTCATCTTCTGGAATACTGGTATCCGTAACACGCCGCATATGCTCCTTCAGGATGCGTGTATCGTCGCCTTTCGTCAGATATCGATACTCTGGAAAATCTTTGTAGCTGTCATTGGCCACCAGTCGGAACAAAGACTCTTCTAAATTCGCCCCTGTCGACGAAATACCATGAATAATCCCTTCTTCAATGGCAGGCGCCAACGAAATC
>JBILTA010000101.1:0-11609 GCA_044371785.1 Pirellulaceae bacterium
TATTTAAATGTCGCTGGCCAATACAGCGCTCCTCGTAGCCGATGCCTCACGAGCTTCGATCGCGAAACTCAAAGCACAGTGGTGGCAGAACGAGATACCAAACTATCTGCAGTGGAGCGTTGATGTTGGGGGAATCGAAACCACGTATACCAACCGCACCACTTCTAACATTCTGCTTCGCACGACAGGCGTGAAGAATGCTGGTATCGCTTACGCATCGACCGTTGGCACAGCGATTAAGGCTTACGAAACTACAACCGCCACGGCCCGTGAGCTGTATCTTTCGACTCTGATGACGATCAGTGAAACGGCTGCCGAGGCGACAATGCGAGCGGATCGCGATAAAGAGATTGCGCTAGCCGATGCCGATTTGCAAAAGCAACTCACGGGTAACGAATCCGCTCACACGACTGCGGTCAACAATGCCAATAGTGCTCATAGCACAGCGACCGCTAATGCCGAAGCCGCTCGCAAGAGTGCCGAGCAAGCTGCCTTAACGCAGCTCAATTCCACGGTAGCTCAAGCGACCAAAGACAAAGAAGCCTCGATCGCAGGGGCTGAACGCACCTACGATCAAGCGGTCGCTTCGCTCGATGCACAGTATGGTTCAGCATCATCCAACGGCGACACAGGCGTCGAAGGGGCCACGCGCCGCAGTGCGATCAAGACTCGCGACGCGCAGTACTACGCTGCCCGCGACACCTCCTGGGCCAACACCCTCAGCGGCTCAACGACTCTAGGCACTTCGCCTTGGACCGTGAAAGCCATCGCCGCCGCCAATGGTCAAGCGGCTTACTCAACCTCACGTGCGAGTGCGCAAGCTGCGCATGATGTAGCGATGCTTGACGCGATGGAAGATTGGCAACTCTCCAGCCGCGAATCGCTCACTGACGTGCTCTTCACCGAAGGCCAATCTCGCGAAACCTATAACGTCGCCACCTCGAATGTCTATGCGAACTGGGAAAATGGGGTCGGGAATTTACTGGGGGATAAGCCGGAGGGGACGGGATGGGAGCCAGTGAATGGTAATGGATCACGAGGCGAAGAAACTGGCGGCGGTAGATATTTAGGGCGAGGTTTCGCTAACTTTACTTCCTTTGGCGAGGATGAAGAAACAGAGGAGAACCAAAACCCTACAATTTGGCCAGGCAGAGGACCCGGTCACATTCCGCCGCCTGCTCCCAATCCTGACGGTACTTTGGGGGCCGATAAAGAATATGAAAAGCTCCTGAAGTACATTCATACGCCAGGGGTGGACTTGACGCAAATTCCATTACAGCTTGATGGAATGCACGAAAAAATGGCGGAATTCGTAGCAAATCACGCCGACGTCTATAAGGAACTTACACTCAAGTTTGGAGTTTCCTATCAGCATAAACTCAACGAGTTTTTCAAGCATGAATTCACGATTGAAGATGCCAACCGGGATATCTTTTACCAATACTACAATTTTGAGCATCCAACTTTCTACCTCGACTCGAATAATACCTGGTTTTGGAGCACTTCCGCTGATGTCAAGGCGGGATATCTAAAGTACATACTCGATGAGGTTGGCAGTCGACATGATGCAGTGAAGAATCCCATTCTTCAAGCGGGTGATATTGCCGTGTGGTTTTCACCATATCGCTCCGTACTTGAGTCGGGCACTCATTTTGCCCCCGAAATACGACGGGCTGTGATACAAGCAAATGCAGACTTAGCGCGCGAAGTGGCTCTCAATGCGGCCGGGGAAAAAGGCGCCGAAGTAGCGGTGCGGACCACCGTTCATTTTGGAAAAATTGCTTTACAACAGCTTGCAAAGAATCCAGAATGGATGTCCGCTTTGATGAAGGGTACGAAAGCCCCAGTTAAGGGATTCAGCAGACTATTCGGCCACAATGAATACAAAGTCGTCGACGAGGTATTGGCAGGTAAAGTAAAGAGCGGGTTGCTCGACTTCTTCAACAAGAATGGTGGCAAAGGTATACGCTACGTAGATGATGCGTTGCTCGAGGGTCGAAACGGGGCGATGAACAATCTGACCGGAGAGATTTGGATTAGTAAGGGACTGCGTGATAAGTATCCGCATCTGGTTGAAGGGACGATTATGGAAGAACTTCAGCACTTCCATCAGGTAACTGCGCGTGGTTGGTTCGGTAGGATTCTTACGGATGCCGAACACAATCTTCTTGAAGCTGAAGTAGTACGACGACTGCTTCGTTCGGGATTACAAATACACAACTAGGAGTTAGACGAGAGTACGATGAGCAATGAACTTCGCAAGCTTGCTTTAGATGCGTTGCACAACACAGGGAATTCGAGTCCGTCGAATACGAACAGTTGCTTTGTATTCAACGAAGCTGGGAGCAAACTGCTTGGATGCGACGAAAGCGTATTACCCATTCTCGAAGAGACAATTCGTAGTGTCATCGCGCCTGCGATGAACGAGTATCGCGAGCGATACGGAATACCGGATTGGGATGCGGTGGCGCAAGAAGGTCGACCATTTGCAGGACTTACCGAGTTAGTTGGCGCTTACTGGGTTATCTGCGCGCGAAGTGATCCTAATCGGGCAGTGGAGTTTGTGATGGACTTGCCGCGTCCTGCATCGAACGAGGCGATATCGATTCTCGCTGTTTACTTCCATCGCTCGCGTTCTCTCTCTGATGTTGCGATGCCGAAAGCCTATGTCGAGTTATTGTTCAAGCTATCGTGTTCCGAGGTGAGTGAATTCAAGGATGTCTCGAAATACGTTATGAAACGGCTCGGCTTATCGAAGAAGCCAGTAGCTGAAACCGCCGGACAGTGAACGTGACCGAAGGAGAGCGGCCGCAAGTCCGGCGGAACCTCAGAAGATGTTCCAACGTGTGATGCTCGAAGCGCGTTGACGGCTTGCGTTGCGAGGGAGGATTGAACTGAAGAGCGGCGGCAGGAAGCCGCCGCAATGTCTTAGCAGGATGCGTTCCCCGGTTGGGAGCGGAAAGGCTTCAACCAGTGAAAATACGCAAATTAGTAGGCACTGAAAGTACAGCGGGCACGGACGACCGATGGAATGATTGCCGCGATACCCAAACGGTGACCGAAGACTAGAAAACGGTCAACGACAATTCGAATCGAATGCAATTACAAGCGTAGCTAAGTCGGTTGAATGTCCAATACAATGAGACGAAAGCGAGGATATGGCTAACTCTTAATGGGTTTGCTACGCAATGATCGTCAGGCTGAAAGTTTATGCATGCCAAAGCGCCGAGGCTGTGTTCGTTGCTAATTTGAATCGGCTCCATTTTGCGCACAATTTCCTCAACTACTTCGGTAGTCGTTTGTGTTTCTTCTGAATTCAGCATTCTCAGTTGCCGCGATAGAAAGCAGCGTTAGCGGTGTACCATTCTTCATCGAATGCGTGTTTCATACTCGTTTGACTATGCCGACAGCCCGTATCGCTCCACCGAAAAACATACGTGGGCTCACGAAATCGATTTGGATCTCCTGTCGAACATTCCCGCAACCACTTCCCCAAACTCTGCTGATCGAAATCCGCTCTTCTGGTCCGCACGAATCCGCCTGTTCGCACAAAGGCATCGTAACGGATCGCCAATGAAGCCCAAAATCGACCGCCGCTGGGTTCGATGAGGCGTTGGCCGGAGTAGGTGCTGTAGACGTGGCTGGGGTAGCTGAGTTCGAAGTCTTTGAGAATTTGGGCGTGGTAATGGAGATGGTTGGGGAGGTAGATGTCGTCGTCATCCCAGAGGGCAAGGGCATCGAAGGGACCGAATTCTTGAGCGAGCTCGAGCATGCGGTTGTATTTTTCGACGATGCCGGGTTCGCGGGTGGTCGTCGAGATTAGGGCCCAGTTGTCGTGACGTTGTTCGGGGAAGACGCCGAGGTCATCGAAGATCAGCAGAAACGCATCCTTGTGGACCTGCGAATGAAAACAGGCAAGGGACTCTTCAAGTAGCCGCCAAGGACGATTGTAGGTTGGACAAAGGCAAAGGAATCGCATTATTCATACCCTTTCAATTCAGCGCGACGGATCGCTTCTTCAATTAACGAACGATTCAGATCGAGTGGATTCAAACGCCAAGCAAGCTTCCAGTTCTTGGTATCGAGTGCCGCTGTGGCCGCAATTTGAAGCTTCTCAGCCCAGGACCAGTTGGCGGCGTTGTGATTCACTTGATCCAAGATCCATTTGAAATTGGGCTCCTCTCGACAGCCCGCCACACCCCAGCGATCCATTTGCAGCGCAGTCGATTTACACGAGCAATTGGGGCGTTCGGTGACGCCGATCTCTTGCAGCATCTCAAACATCTCAGTACCGGGCCCAAAGCCTGGTGGCCATAACCGAATTTTGCGTGGTGGCTTATCGGCAACATCGCGCGAAAGTACGGTCAGCCCATACTGATTGGGATAGTGCCCCGCGATGAACTAGGTCCCGTTCTCTACCAATTCGCGGATTGCAGCAATCAGGCCCTCGTCGCCATCGTCACCGTGTACTCCGTTGGCTTCGGTGTCATGCAACACGATGTAACACGATACGCAAACAGACCAAGAAGCAACTTCCTGTTGCGCTCGCGCTGCATTGTGGCGGGTGTCGATGAAGAGCGATAGTGCATCTACCAATGCCAGTGCGACGTGGGTAACACAGTACGCTCCGGTTCGAACCGCCAAGATCGTGGCAACGTCTATCATTGATGCAGCTCGCCAAGTCACCCGTTGGTTTGATTCGAAGGAGGAAGCAAATAAACAAGCGGATGCCGATGTGAAGTTTGTAGAAGATGTTAAGAACCCCGATACGCAACTCGCTTCCTCGGTGACAACACGCGAAAGTACCGCCGCCGCAAGCGCCGACACATCCAGTAGCAAATTAAGTCGCGCTATCGACTCATCGGAGCAAACTATTCGTTCGACCGCTACAACGCACGAAGTGACTAAAGCCGTTGCCGAAGCGAATGCTTGGAAAAAATATCAAGTCGCGTTGGCGGGACTCGCCGAAGGTGCTTCCACCGAAGCGGTCGAGAAAGAGTATCACGACGACTTAGCTCGAGCGAAGCGTGATGCTCAGGTTGGTAATGCCAATTTGACTTATCAAGAAGCATTTAAACAGGTTCAGGAAATAACCGGAACCATTACCGAGTTTGGGCAAGCGGGTAAGAAATATGTCGAGGATGTTGCGGCGGACGAAAAGACCTATACCGATGCTTTGGCACCGATTATTGGAACTCGAACCGTTTCTTACATACAGGCTGGAATCGCCCTGCTCAAAGCGGTGACAGGTGCGGACAACCTCTGGCGCAATGATACCGCGCAAGCTTGGGCAACACATACCGGTGGAGATTTGACGGCTCGCGGCAATGCGCAGCGTGGATTGGCCAATGCATCGAGTCTATTGGCAGATGCGTCACGAGCCTCGATCGCAGAACTCAAAGCGCAGTGGTGGCAGACCGAAACCCCCAACTATCTGCAATGGAGTACCGACATTGGCGCGATCGAAACCACCTACACGGATGACACGACGGACAACATTCTGCAGCGCGCCATGGGCGTCAAAAACGCTGGTGTGAAATATGCTACGGACGTGGGCAAATCCATCCAAGATTACGATGTTGCCACTGCAGCAGCACGTGAAGAATACATCAGCAAGCTGATGACCATCGCGGCAAACATTAGCGACACGTTATTGGATGCCGAGCGCGATAAGGAGATCGCCCTTGCCGATGCAGAACTTCAAAAGCAACTCACCGGCAACGAATCGGCTTATTCCAGTGCCGTTCAAGCTGCCAACGATGCGTATACCAATACAACCACTAGTGCAGAAGCTTCGCGCAAGAGCCAAGAGCAAACCGCGCGGTCGACGATGAATACGAAGTTGTCGGACGAATTGAAGAATAAAGAAGCCGACATCGCTGCCGCTGAGCGTGAATACGATCAAACGGTCGCATCGCTCGATGCACAGTATGGTTCAGAATCTTCCAACGGCGACACAGGCGTCGAAGGGGCCACGCGCCGCAGCGCTATTAAGACTCGCGACACGCAGTACTACGCTACCCGCGACACCTCCTGGGCCAACACCCTCAGCGCCTCGATCAATTTAGGCACCACACCTTGGACCGTCAAAGCCATCACCGCCGCCAATGCAGAAGCCGCACATTCTGTATCACGTGCTAATGCGCAAGCTGCGCATGACGCAGCCATGCTCGATGCGATTGAAGATTGGCAACTCTCCAGAAACGAATCGCTCACTGACTTACTCTTCACCGAAGGCCAATCCCGTGAAACCTATAACGTCGCTACCTCGAATGTGTACGCGAACTGGGAAAATGGAGTTGGGAATTTGCTGGGGGACAAACCGGAGGGAACGGGTTGGGAGGAAGGCAATTCGAGAGGTCAAGAAATAAAAGATACTCAGACATATGGAAACCGACCAGTAAGTCGGTATGGCTACTTCTTTGATGAGACATTAGAGGAAGAATCGTCAGTAGCCGATGAGAATAAAAGGGGGCTCCCAGAGCTACCTTCACTTGAGGATTTCAATCGAAGTGGGCTACCAAATTCGTCTCCGTCTTTTTCAAGTGCAAATTATACCGACGCTGAGATGGTCGCTTTCCACACGCGTTTAAGGGAGACAATAGCGTTTCTGAAATTGTCTGCCGGCGAAATCCAAAGAAGGATCATGTTGATTGACGGTGCCATGGAGCCACCTGGCGGGCTTCTTGTGATTGGGGAACTCAATCGAGGGCGTGTTCTGACAGAGGAGGATCGTGAGGGATATTTGTCCGAAAAACAGAAACTCAATTCGCTTCTTGAAGCGATAGAATCTGACCTTGCAGCGGCTCTCGCGAGGGAATACGACCTAGTACATACAATCAACGAACGCAGGCTAGAAGAGTTTTGGAAAACTCACGATAAGATGAGTTATTCAAGACGCGGATTACCTCCCGGTCTACTTCTTAAGCCCTCGGAATTAGATGCAAATGTTTCGTACTATCAGACCCAGATAGCAATTGAAGTGTTGACCTTAGGCCTTGGTAAACTTGCACATTTACGACATCTTTCCAAAGCAAGGTTAGCGGCAAAAGCTAACCAGGAAGTGATTGAGCATGTTGACGAATTGGTAAAGTTAATGGATAATGCCCCAAAGGAGACAGTGACTGTCTTCCGAGTTCAGGGCGGCAAGTCGCTTTCCGGTGCTCCAGGCAGCCGCCAACTTATTGACGTTGATGAGTTTGGGGACGTTGCACTCAAGCAAACAACGCTGAATGTAAGCATAGGAGATGCTTCGCACGCGGCGTACTTCCAGACGCTTCGCCCTGGATCGAAGATCACCAGTTTCGAGATTCCAAAGTGGATGGATGACTTCATACGCGCAGAAGCGATTCCACAAAAGGGCTATCGAAAGAATCCGTTGAATCAAGGTGGACTCGCTCCTAAGATCGTAGATCCTCACCAACCAGGATTCTCGGTTGAGTTGCCAAGCATATCGGCAGAGTGGCTACAAGAGGTCGCGATTAAAGGAAGCGGGAAAGTAAGATGAACCTTCTTGAACCGGACCTAGTCGTTGTACTCGTTAAGTATCAAGATCGATATCAATGGTTTCGAGGAGAACGAGAGCTTTGGGTACTCGACTATCACAAGTGGGCGAAAGACTTCGCGGATGCGGGCTATGATGTTGATGCGAACGCTGATGAGCGTTTTGGAATAGAGGTTGTCGACGCTACAACGGTCGATGAGTTCTTGTCCAAGATTGCGAATCTACAGGTTGACCGCGAGAAGCTAGTCAAGGCACTCGCAAGCAGGCTGCCAGCAGCAAAATCTTGGTGGGACGTTGGGAAGCTATTCCCAATCATGCTTATCGACTTCGATTCGAAGCACCTCGCCGCGTTTTATCACGATGGGATTCCGATGGAGCGATATGTTCCTGATGGCTGGACGAGCGAATTCGAAGACTTCGCAAACAAGTACGATGAATCGAGACTTCCCACGTCTGAAAAGTTCTGGGTGCAGGATGGAAAAGACTGGCTTGCCGTTCTCAATGAACGAGGCGAGAAGCTTGAGCAACGATAAACCGTATCGTGAGATTCGCGGGCTTCAGCGCGCCGATACGATTCGAGTTTATCAAGCGTACTCAAGTTCGATAGCGGATGCTGCCATTAGAGCACAAACGTTCGTTGCTCCGTTCAAGACAAGCCGAATGACTTGGATAAAGCCATCGTTCATGTGGATGATGTATCGTTCGAACTGGGGAACCAGCAACGGACAAGAACGAGTGTTGGCAGTAGACATTGCAACGTCTGGGCTTCTTTGGGCTCTTGAGCATGGTTGCCTGAGTCACTTCGATAGCGCATTCCATGAATCGACAGCTTCTTGGCAGCAACAAATGGACGACAGTTGCGTTCGGATTCAGTGGGACCCTGAACGCGACGTCGCATTGGAACGCCTTCCGTATCGTTCTATCCAGATTGGCCTAACAGGCGAAGCAGTTGAAAGGTACGTGACGGACTGGATCGAACGCATCGAAGACCAAACCGAAGTGGTGGAGAAGATTAGGCTTGCTTCAGGGGACGAACAACGGCTTCTGATTGAATCGATCATCCAGAGAGAATCTCCGCTCAAGTTACATCCAACCTTAGCAAAGCGAATTGGCGCTACTGACACCGCCGGGCAAGCGACGTAGCCGAAGAAGTGATGCTTCAAGCCCGGCGGAACCTCAGTAGGTGTTCCAACGTGTGATGCTCGAAGCGCGTTGATGCGTTGCGTTGTCGAGACGGTTTGGACTGAAGAGCGGCGGCAGGGAGCCGCCACAATGTCTTAGCAGGATGCGTTCTTCGGTTGGGAGCGGAAAGAACGTCTCGGTTGGCAACCCGGAAAGAACTGGAGGCCGAAGGCACGGCGGGCATGGACGGCCGCAGGAATGTGTACCGCGATGCCAGGATGGTAACCCAAATTGCGAAAGCGGTTAACTACGATTTGAATTAAATGCCAATCCACGCGTAGCAAATTCCGATGAAGTGCCAAACCACTGAAACGAAATTGGAAATTTGGCTAACTCGTTTTGAGTTTGCCAAGCGACAATAGTCAGGTTGGAAATTTATGCATATCAAGTTACCGTGGCAGTACTTGTTGTTGCTTTGAATCGGTTCCATTTTGCGCACAATTTCCTCAACCACTTTGGTAGTTGTTTGTGCTCTTTTCTGAACGCAGTATTCTCAGTCGCCACGTTAGTATGCAGCATTAGCCGTGTACCATTCTTCATCAAGTGCGTGTTTCATACTTGATTGACTATGCCGACACCCCGTATCACTCCAGCGAAAAACATAGGTTGGCTCACCGAATCGATCCGGCTCTCCGTTTGAACATTCCCGCAGCCACTTCCCCAAACTCTGTTGGTCGAAATCCGCCCTTCTGGTCAGCACAAATCCTCCAGTGCGAACAAAGGCATCATAACGAATTGCCAATGATGCCCAAAATCGGCCACCGCTGGGTTCGACAAGACGTTGGCCAGTGTAGGTGCTATAGACGTGGCTGGGGTAGCTCAGTTCGTAGTCTTTGAGGACTTGAGCATGGTAGTGGAGATGGTTCGGGAGGTAGATGTCATCGTCATCCCAAAGGGCAATAGCATCGAAGTGGCCGAACTGTTGAGCGAGTTCGAGCATGCGGTTGTATTTTTCGACGATGCCGGGTTCGCGAGTGGTGGTCGAGATTAGAGCCCAGTTGTCGTGACGTTGTTCGGGGAATATGCCGAGATCATCGTAAATCAGAAGGAATGCGTCTTTATGGACCTGCGAATGAAAGCAGGCAAGGGATTCTTCCAGCAGCCGCCAAGGACGATTGTAGGTTGGACAAAGACATAGAAATCGCATTATTCATATCCTTTCATTTCAGCGCGACGGATCGCTTCTTCAATCAACGAACGATTCAAATCAAGTGGATTCAAGCGCCAAGCTAGTTTCCAGTTCTTGGTATCGAGTGCAGCCGTAGCGGCAATCTGAAGCTTCTCAGCCCAAAACCAGTTGGCAGCGTTGTGATTCACTTGATCCAAGATCCATTGGAAATTGGGCACTTCACGACAGCCAGCCACGCCCCAGCGATCCATCTGTAGCGCCGTCGATTTACACGAGCAATTCGGTCGCTCGGTGACGCCGTTTTCCTGCAGCATCTAGAACATCTCCGTGCCGGGACCAAAGCCCGGCGGCCATAACCAAATCTTACGCGGTGGCTTATCGGCTTCATCGCGCGAGAGAACCGTCAGCTCATATTGATTCAGATAATGTCCCGCATCGAACCAGGTCCCTTGCTCGACCAATGCGCGAATCGCGACAATCAAATCCTCGCCGCCGTTGCCTCCATGTACTCCGTTGGCTTCGATGTCATGAAATACGATGTACCGCGAAATATGTGGGGCCCACACTGCCACGTCCTGCCGAGCTCGCACTGCACTGTGGCGGGTGTCGATGAATAGCGATAGTGCGTCTACCAATGCCAGTGGGACGTGGGTAACACAGTACGCTCCGGTTCGAACCGCCAAGATCGTGGCAACGTCTATCATCGATGCAGCTCGCCAAGTCACCCGTTGGTTTGATTCAAAGGAGGAAGCTAATAAACAAGCGGATGCCGATGTGAAGTTTGTAGAAGATGTTAAGAGCCCCGATACGCAACTCGCTTCCTCGGTGACAACACGCGAAGGTACCGCCGCCGCAAGCGCCGACACATCCAGTAGCAAATTAAGTCGCGCTATCGACTCATCGGAGCAACGTATTCGTACGACCGCTACAACGCACGAAGTCACCAAGGCCGTTGCCGAAGCGAATGCTTGGAAAAAATATCAAGTCGCGTTGGCGGGACTCGCCGAAGGTGCTTCCACCGAAGCGGTCGAGAAAGAGTATCACGACGACTTAGCTCGAGCGAAGCGAGATGCTCAGGTTGGTAATGCCAATTTGACTTATCAAGAAGCATTTAAACAGGTTCAGGAAATAACCGGAACCATTACCGAGTTTGGGCAAGCGGGTAAGAAATATGTCGAGGATGTTGCTGCGGACGAAAAGACCTATACCGATGCTTTGGCACCGATTATTGGAACTCGAACCGTTTCTTACATACAGGCTGGAATCGCCCTGCTCAAAGCGGTAACAGGTGCGGACAACGTCTGGCGCAATGATACCGCGCAAGCTTGGGCAACACATACCGGTGGAGATTTGACGGCTCGCGGCAATGCGCAGCGTGGATTGGCCAATGCATCGAGTCTATTGGCCGATGCGTCACGAGCTTCGATCGCCGAACATAAGGCCCAGTGGTGGCAGACCGAAACCCCCAACTATTTGCAATGGAGTACCGACATGTCCTCGTTCCCATGGCTCTGCCTGGGAACGCACTGCCAAGAGGCTCTGCCGCCTAGCACAAGGGAGCGACGTAAAATCTTCGTTGGTTGTGCGTTCAAGCAAGTTATCGGCAAGCCTAAGTGAGCAGCACAAAATGCGAGCAATGCCCTGCAGGGATCGTTGTTTTTGATTGAGTCTTTCTCGATCGAATGGTATCGGAGGCTGAGCCTCAATGCAGTGCGTAACGAGGCAGAGCCTCGTTACGAGTACCAAACGCTGGTGTGAAATATGCCACGGACGTGGGCAAATCCATCAAAGATT
>JBILTA010000102.1:0-11565 GCA_044371785.1 Pirellulaceae bacterium
AAGCCTCAAAAAATACTGATCTGCCGCAAAGTCGTCTGTTAGTTTTACTCTTTGATCTTTCGCAAGCGAATTCCGCTAATAGAAGATGTCCCAGCAGTTGCATTAAATTGAATCTTAAGCGATTCTCTGACCAAAACGCCAGGAAAGAGGGACCGCTGAACGACAGTCGAAGCACCGTCGACTGCCTTCAGTTCTACGTGCTCGATTTGTTCGCAACCTTCGATCGACACGTCAAAAACGTTATCCCGACTTACGGTCGATTTCGGTAATGCAAAAATCAGCTCCACATCGTACCGTTGTTTCTCAATAGGTGTTTCCGAGCTCGCGACCGATGGTGTAATGTTTCCCTCTTTCTCTTCCTCACCTTTTTCGGTAACGCTTGGTGCTTTCAAGAGGAGTGTCACTTCCTTGACCCCTTCGAATCCAGACGATACAAGCCAAGGAAATTCAGCCTCTGCATACCGAGATGAATGATGCCGATACATCACCGCATCTGCATTAAACTCAACGGAAAAAGGAGCCGCTTCACCAGATTCATTTGGATATTCGATCCAAAGACTTCCGTCATTGGACCTTCGATCTCCTGGTGCACCGAGGTTAATGGCGAGTGTCTCAACTTGTCGAACATCAAGCTTCGAATTTACATCGGGATGCACGCTCCACAGTTCAACATCGGGAATATGCACCAGCGCCAATGAAGTTTGATTTTGATACGAACAACTGCAGGTACGAGTATAATCAGGAGCGTTGAGAACACCGTTAGCCACGACGAGATTTGCCGTACATCCCGATCGAAAGCCACCGAAGTTTCCAGTTCCGGAATCACTGTTCAAATCATAATAACCTGCCGCACCTGAACGGAACGTAAGAAGATTTTCACTGGCGATAATGCTGTTGCAGCCATAAGCACGCGTCATCTTCCATGGCTCATATTTGCCCGTGAGTGGGTTCTTGGTCATCTTCTGTTCGCCAGTCAAGATATTAAACGCACCCGCCGATTCGGAATAAGAGTTCGTATTGGTGATGATCAAGTCGTTATGCAACACGCAAGGGCCGGAATATTTCAAAGTCTCTTTTTGCCACACTACCTTGCCTGTTGTCGCATCATACACGGCCATGCCTTGGCCAACTTCGTCCGCCAAACGATCGCTGGCAGCAGCACCTGCTTGCAGCAACATCTTGTGTTTCTCTGAATAGCCGAGCCAAGTCCCGAATATTTTGTCCTTGATTTCCCAAACGGGTGTACCGGTTCGACAATCTAGAGCCAGAATTCGATACGTCGTTGGTAAATCGAGCCCTCGACGTTTCATCGCATCTTCAATGCGTTGCGGATTCTTATCTAAGCAGAAGATCTTTCCATCACCTGCAGCAATTCCGTTGTGCCAGAAACTATGCTTAGCATCGACCCGCCACAACAATTCGCCAGTAAACCGATTGAATCCGACAAGCCCCAAACTTGCGGCGCGATCAAGGCTCTTCGATCCAAATCCCGCTTTCGAGGCCTTGAGATCTTTATCCGCCTCAAACTCAAGCCCATGTCGATCGCGATATTTGGCAAATCCAATTCCACCGATGAGCACATCTTCAAAGACTCCGATATAGCCCCATTCTGACGTGCCGCCATCGGAATTCGGTGGCAGCCGAATCTCTCCAATATCATTGCCCGATTGTGGATCAATGATCTTACATGTATCCCCTACTACAAGATAAATTCGTTCTTCAGTTACCACATAGTTTGTTCCACGTCCGTTTGCACCAGGGATGTGCACTTGGTTGTACTTAGGATCCAGCGGCGTATCTTCGTAGGTAGCGTCATAGTAAACGTCGTAAGTACCAAGATCATCGAAGTTTCGCTTCCATAACACTCGACCGGTATAAACATCGCGAGCACTTAGACTATTCATCCCTTCGATGAACAACTTTCCTCCGACAACTTGCTCCGGCGGACCGTGCCCATGCCTAGGGAGAACATCAAGATTACTGCTCGCCCCAAACCATAAGACTCCTAATGGCAATTTCACGCGGCTATCATTGGATTTGATCGAATTGGCAACGTCTCCGTATTGATGAGTCCAATCTGCTGCTCCTGGTAATTTACCATTTCGGTAGACAATAACACCAAACTCAGCCAACTGAATATCGGCCTGTTCGAGCTGCAGGGAGCGAATAGAATCCGCCAATGCTTCGATGTTATCCTTCGCTAAAACGATCAGAGCACCACCATAAGGCCGGACTGTTGGATAAACATGGCGAAGCACTTCGTGACTACCTGCTTCGACTAAACTATCAGAAACGACAACCAGGTTTCCCGTGTATTGCGGTCCGCGAAACTCATGAGCATTCGCTTGAAACAAAGAAACCTTACTCCCTTTTTGAACCTGATCTAAATGCCCGCGCAGCTCTTCCACATTGGTACTTGGGGGCAGCACAACAGACCACTGCTCGAAAGGCGTTACCTCGCAAAGTGCAGCGAGTTGTTCCTTACTACAATCACCGAACCAATAAGCGTAGCCCTGTGCATCGCAACGACTGAGAATTCGATACAACTCTTGCCGCTCGTTTAACTGTGCAGGACTGATTCGTTCGGCAGTCAATTCGGCTACAGTAACTTCATCCTCACTCAATTCTTGAACGATCTGAGCATCCTGACGGACGCCGAAAGCGGTGAGCCCGCCCAATTCATCCACGACAATTAACGTGTGATCCGCAACGATGACTCGCGCCACAGGATAACGCGTCTCAATGGTACGAATTATGGTCCCACGTGCCAGCACACCTGCTTCGTTAGCTTCCAAACGAATGAGCTTAATCGAATGTAGCCCCGCAGCTACTAGATGATCTTTTACAAGAAGCAAGTCCTGTGTCCCATCCGCATCGATTTCTCCCAAAATCTCACGCTGGGTATCAATGGCTTGATTGGCAGCATAAACTCGAATGACAGAGCGGTCACCATCCTGTTCGGCAGAGTAAATTAACTTGTCGGTGATGACTGGTTCATTGGGGACAAAGGCGGTCTTCAGACCCGTTTCAAGATCAAAAGCTCGTGTCCCTTTTGAACGAGTATGGACGTAGAAGTGGTTTTGATCGGCGGCCACAAACGCACCGCCGGTTCCTTTGCCACCCGCGTTGATCTCGAAATACTTTAATTGCCCCGTTGCTCGATCAAAAACTGCAGGAACGCTTCGGCCTCCTGGCACAATCAAGTACTTCTCGGTCGCAACAAGAAAACCTTGTGGCGCGACACCCGCAAATGCTGGGGCACTGTGGGGCTGCTTGATGTACTGCGAACCCGTGCTATCGTTTAACCACTTCACTGCGCCAGTTTCGGCGTCGAGCGCACAGACAAAAGTCCCCATAAAGGGCCAAATACTGCTAGCGAAGTATACTGTATTGTCGCGAATCGTCGGTCCACCACGAGCTGGCCAAGCCGAGATGACGCGTCGATTGCCAATCACCTTTTGTGAGCTCGGGGCAGGGGAGTACTTCCACAATAAACGGCCATCCGAAGCATCAAGCGAATAGAGATAGCCGTCATCACTCACCACAAATAGTTTTTGATTCCATCCCACCGGAGCGAATCGAATTGGGCCTTCTGCGTAAAAAGTCCACATCACTTGTCCGGTATGCACATCCACTGCGACAAGTTTGCATTCATCGTTGAATGTAAGATATAATTTCCCATCCAAAACGATCGGCTCGAACTGCTTATCGAACGTCATCAAGTCTAAATTGAGTGGATCGTCCCAAGCTTGCGTACGTGGCGAAAAACGCTTCTCCCATAGCATGGAATAGTCGGCTGGCAATTCATTCGCGGAAGCGTTTGTTCGCTGCGCATCGTATCGCCATTGCGGCCAATCTTCGGAAGCGCTCGCACTATCAGCCGTCGTAAATACCAGCAGCGAGCCCAATAGCACTAGA
This sequence comes from Pirellulaceae bacterium, assembly GCA_044371785.1. Classification (GTDB taxonomy): domain Bacteria; phylum Planctomycetota; class Planctomycetia; order Pirellulales; family Pirellulaceae; genus JAFLCP01. Next base: position 3,919 of record JBILTA010000102.1, read on the forward strand.
ACTATAGTCTTCATAGTTGATCTCAAAATCCACTCGAACATTTCAGTTTTCAAGCAATAGAGCACGATCACTTCTTGCGGCCAGGAGGTATCTTCAGCAACTTCGGTTGTGCCCCAGTGCCGGGAATCGGTTGACTGATAAACACATCCCCTACCGTTTGGTCCCATGGATGAGCTAAGAGTAAATCAAACCCTGGATTCTGTTCCTTTACCTGACATGAGCACGGACCACAGATGAATTTGGAAGCAGTGCGAATCGTGTCGCCATTGATTCCTTTACCGACCAGAGCATACAAAACCAAACCGCGACCAAAAACCGGAAAAGCGATCGGGTCGTCGAACAATTGCAAATCCTCTTCGCTGTTCAACAAACACTGAACCAGAAATTCCTCCTTGGGATCAGCTCGACTTACGCTCAACACAGAGAAATCGACTCGCAGCTTGATTCGTACGTTATCGAGGACCTCAGGCTTAATTTCCATTTCCTCCGCAGATGGCAGCTTAAGCCACTCTTCATCTAAAGCGAGTTGACTTTCGATTGCTTGGCGAGCTGCCGTGTCTTTGGCTTTATCACCCGATTCAAGCAATACCCAAACTGCAGATTCTCCGGCCGATAGTCGAGAGGCAATTTCTTTTCGGGCAGGAGAGGTAACAATCGCAGAAAGTGCATCCGGCTTGAGGGGAGTTGTGTAAGCGATCGTTCCTCTCAATTCAGATTTTTCTGGATAGTAGATCGCCACCACACCTTTGTCACTCGCGTTTTTTTTCCATAGCTGGAGTAGTTCGGGAGGCAGCGAATCAGTAGCCGACTTCCAATCGATGCGCATATGTGTTGCAATCTGTTCACTTCCAACCGACTGCAGCCCATTTCTTTCTGTCTCACTTGCCTCAGCTGATGTGATGATCACCACAGGATAGGGCTCAGGATTCCATCGTTCCAACGCATATCGAAACACGGGCACTTGGCACGCCAACAATATAGACGTGCTAAAGCATGCGACGAAAGCAAAAGAATAGACCAGCCACTTATCTCGAATTGTGTGCAATTTCTTCATCTTGTTTCTTTCAAACGATAAGTGCTAGAGGCAAAATGAAAGATAACTTTCATTCAGTCGCATTGACATTTTCGCTAGTTTCCTCGCGTACGATTTCGATTGCAGCCATCTTTAGCGGAGGCAGCGTATCAGCGTATTTTGCATCAAACACGATTTTACCATCGACGGAGATCCCATTAAACTCTCTAACGATTACCGAAGTCTTACGATCTGAGTCGGTCAGTTGGGAGGTAGTCCCTTCTGCCGCTTTACCCTGCCATTGGATCGGCAAATTTTTAACAGTTTCCAAATCAGCGTCCACAAAATAAAGTTTCACACGATACTTCGCTCCCTTCGGATCGGCGGGGCCAAGTAACTCAGCTTCAAAATGCTCGAGTTGAGTTGCTGCAGAAGCGAAGAGCCAGGGTGTCAAATTCTTAGGTAAGTCAACACTATCCTCATTATTACTAGTCCATTTTCCGCCAGGTGCCAAGCGTGGCTGGATATCAAAAATGAATTCAAGTCGGCCGACCGTATGTGGACGAGGAAAACCGAGCCATTCCCGACGTTCATCGTCGAGGCGGTCACCTGGCCCTCCCAAGTTAATACCTAAGCGTTTCACGGGTGTGCTCGGACCGACAGCACTCAAGATTCCCCAAGCCGAATTGTCTGACCTAGGCTCCATAACTACAGTCGACGCAATGGAGAATTGACAAACACAGCCTGCGCTTGCCTCTGGAATCATCACCAAACCATTCCCGGGTATGGCATTGATCCAGCAACCTAAACGTTGGCCGGAAAAGTGCTGCGTGCCGGAATCTTTGTAAAGATCGTAGTATCCAATGAACCCAGAGCGGAAAAACATCATGTTCGGAGTTGCAGTAATGATTCCGCAATGATGACCTGGGCGACTAAATCGCCAGTCATCGTTTTCACCAGTCACTGGATGCTGCCGTTGCTTCGGCATACCACTTTTCAGCTCAAAGGCCCATGGCTCTGCGTAAACATACTCGCCAATCACTGCTGGGCGATTCATGTAATTCGCATTCTTGGACCATAGTTGTTTGCCCGTTGGCGCATCCAAGACAATTAGTTTACGCTTTTCAAACTCACCTGACAAAAACTGTTTCCAATAATGACCATTTGCGTTAGCTCCGCAAAGCAGCAGACAGCCATCAGAGTAAATCACAGTAAGACTGCCGCCACCTGCTGAAACGTTTGTCGTATCCGTTACGTCAACCGCCTGTTCCCAGATCTTCTTTCCTGTCGCACGATCCAAACAGACAGCCTTCCGCAAATCGAGTCGTTTCATTTCCTCTTCAGCTTTGGCAGCAGCTTCTCCAGTAAGCTCTTTAAGTTCACCTTTATCACGCAGATACAATTCCTGTCGTTCTTCAGAACTTAGAGTACTCTCGATAAAAAAGACATGCTGAGGACTCATCGCGATCGTCGTATGCAGAATATTTTCGCCTCGGTAGGTCCATTGCAATTCTTTTGAGTCTATATCGTATGCGAAAATACCATCGGTTTGGGTCGAGACCGTTACCCCACGACGACGCATTTTCTCTTCTAACTCTTTACGAATGGTACTAGTACCAAACAACTGCTTTCCATCAATGGCGACATAAGCCCAAGCTCGATCAATTCCATCAGGTGAAGCTGGAGTTTTAAAGGTATGCACCACTTTACCACTCGCAGCATCCAAGGCTTGACAAGTATCGTTGATCGCCATGAAGAGCAAATCATCGTTAGCACAAAGATTATGGGTTTCACGATTATTGAATACACCTGTTCGAATTGCGCCAGGGTTTTCAAAACTCCATAGAAAATTCCCGTTGTAGGCATCGTAGACCATGATGCTATCTGTCCCTTGAATGAACATTCGTCCGTTCGTAGAAAGGGGTGCACCAGCCGCTTCGTGTCGATTAATCATCATGCTTGGACCTGGATCGCCGTACCACAATACGCCCAATCCATCCTTCACACGCAGATCGTTCGACATCGATGTATTGGCGACATTACCGTACTGATGCGTCCATTCACCTGCACCAGGCAATTTTCCGCGCCGCAAAAATCCCAGGTCAGAATTGAGATTTAATTCACCTTCGTTCAACTTATAAAGTGAAGTGAGCCAAGCCTCCGCTTCTTGTGTGCGCGACGCATCCCCAAGATTTCTTCGCGCCATTGCGACACCGCCACATGGCTTCAGGAACCTCGCAACATCTTGTGGCTCACATGGCCAAGTACCCTTGAGCAACTGGGTTTCCGAGAGGATCAAATTGGCGAAGTAATTCGATAGGGGCAATTTTTCATAGGGCAAATTCAGTACTGTCACCCGCGTAGCATGCACACCAGCCTTTTCATACAAGCTTCTCAGGCGTTCACATTTTTCGGCGCTTGGTTCAATGCAATAAACATTAAGTTGACTTTGGCGAATCAACTCCAAAGCGAGTCGTCCCTCATCGGCTCCGAGCAGCAAACAGAAGCCGCTGTTCTGACCACTAACCTGCAATACATCTGCAGCCAGACTCTTGACGAATTTCGCTTGCTCATCCTCAGAAAATGGATCGGAATACGATTCTGGCCATTTCGCTACATTCTCAACTTTGTCCGTTCGATAGGCATAAATGACTCCTTCGTCGGTACTAACCATGAGCGTACTATCGTTGGCAGCGAACCCCATTGCATTGCCGCGAACGCTCGTTTCCCATTTCAATTCACCCGTTTGACGGTCTAAGGCAACCACACGATCTTTACCACCCACAAACACGATATCTTTCGTCGCGATCATCGTGCCGTCTAGCTCACAAGGAAACTCCCATATCACCCCAACTCCCTCGTACTCTTCGATCTTTTGCTCAGCTTCTGCAAGCTTTTCCGGTTCCTTACGTAAATTGCGAGACTTCAAGAACCACTCTTGCTTGAGTTTACTGGCTTGCGCGTGCTCTTTACGATCAACGCAGAAGACCTTCTCGCCATCTAACAAATAGGCCTTATCATCCGCCAAAACCATGAGCCGACCGGAAATGTAGCCTTCACCAAGTTCACCCGTATTTTCATCCATCGCCAGGAAGTGGTGTGGACCACCCGCGTAAATCTGACCATCCCCCAAAACAGCTTTCGTTCCACCTACCACGCCACCAGCATCCGTGCGCCACGAATACTTGCGTTGAAAAATGATCTCACCCGTTGCTTTCGATACCGCAACGGGCAGAGAACGACCCGATGGGACAAACAGTGTCGAATCATTGGCTAAGAGATAACCTTGAGGTGACAAATCGTTTCTACCTGCATCAGCTTGGCTGATACGATCATTCTTCCAGATAATTTTCCCTGTCTTGGCGTCCGCAGCACAGAGATAAACTTCTTCATGCGGAAAAACACCCGCGCCGAAATAGGCCACCTCGCCATCGATCAGAACCCCAGTGCGAACTGGCCAGCGTGAGATCAACTCTCCTCGAGCCAGCAATCGATCATCTTTGGGCCCAACCTGATACTTCCAAATCAACTCACCGGAAGACGCTTCAAGGCAATAGACCGTACCATCATCTGAACCGAAGTAAACATTTCCGAACGCATAAGAAGGAGCCAGTCGTATCGGTCCTTCCGTGAAGAAGCTCCACAGCTCTTTTCCTGTTTTTTCGTCACGACAATACAGCCGATGATCAACCGTACTTCCGAAATAAACCCGACCATTCACAAGAAGCATCTGTGGTGCCGCGTCGAATGTGACGCGGGGCAACATGATGTGCCCCTCGATAGGCGCAGTTCGCGAGCCCGACCAGGCCTTCTCAGGTTTCGCCGAAGACTGATACGTCCAACTTAGTTGAAGATTCGAACCAACACTATTCGGTTGAAAACCGCTCCTCGCTTTGTCACCGAGATAATTCTCCCAATCTCCTGCAACAGAATAATCTGAGTGGCCGATTACCCAAAACGTAACCAAACAAACCAGTATCCTAGCCAGCATAACGTTGCTCCCAACATCACGACTCACATACCGCCCGCTCCACACAGACTGGCCTGAGCTTGCGGTCAGTGTAACAACGTTTTTGTGCGGTTCACGTTGGAATTTTGAAGTTCATCGTTATTTAAAACTTCGCTCGCTTTCAATCCCCAAAATATCCCCTACCATAGCTTATTCTCAATTTGGCCTAATTCGGTTTCGCAAATGGACAAGCGAATAATCGACAGCGAGGGTTAAGCGAATGTCAAAAACGCTCTTCTTCATGATTTGCTCACTCTTTATTGGAGCCGCCATGCTGTATTGGCTGCTGAATAATGAAGGAACAACTAGGGCGATTCTATCGACCAAGGACTCGCAAACAAACCAAACGGAGGGCACTCAATCTGGTGAGTCGGAAGTTATTTTGCTATGCGCCGCGAGTAACCAGGCCGTTATCGAACAAATCCGAAAACAATACGAAGAGGAAACAGGTCGGAAGGTTTCAGTGCAATACGGCAATTCCCAGTCGCTGTTGGCGCAGCTGGAAATTTCGAAACGTGGCGATCTATATCTACCTGCAGATGATAGTTTTTTAAAGGCAGCCAAAGAGAAGAAACTAGTTGAAGAGGTTATTCCCATCGCGTCCATGCCGATTGGGCTCGTAGTAAAAAAAGGAAACCCTAAGAACATCATCACATTATCTGACCTCAAACGGGAAGATGTCCGACTTGTGCAAGCCGACCCCGAAGCTGCAGCAGTCACCAAAGTTGCCCGCTCGATTTTGGAGAAGTCGGGTGAATGGGATTCGATCAAGAGCTCCACCAAAGCGTTTCGTTCAACGGTGACAGAAGTCGCCACGGATGTTCAAATTGCTGCCGCTGATGTCGGTATCGTCTATAGCCCAGTTCTTGTGACCTTTCCAGAACTTGAATTCGTTCCAATAGAAGAGTTTAAGCTTGGTGTCTCTCAAGTGTCGCTGGGAGTAACCACGTCAACCAAGCAAGCCTCAGCCGCACTGCATCTCGCCCGATACATTACAGCCCATGACCGCGGCTTAAAGAGCTATCAGCAACAAGGCTTCACGATTGGAACGGGGGATGCCTGGGCAGATACACCCGAATTGACGATCTATGCAGGCTCTATGTTGCGACCTGCTATCGAAGAGTCCATCATTGCATTCGAAGCTCGCGAAGGCGTTAAGGTATCCCGCTCCTACAATGGCTGTGGAATTTTGGTTGCTCAAATGAAAGCGGGCCAGATTCCTGATGCTTACTTTGCTTGTGATATGGAGTTTATGTCCCAAGTAACAGACATTTTTCCAGAAGCAACCGAAGTCTCACAAAATGAACTAGTCATCCTTGTTCCCAAAGGGAATCCAAACAAAGTTGCTTCATTACGAGACTTAACTAAACCTGGCCTACGTGTTGGAGTTGGTCATGAAAAACAATGTGCAATGGGATGGATTACACAAAATACGTTTCGCGAATCAGGATTACAACAAGAGCTGATGGCCAATGTCACGGTACAAACTCCAACGGGCGATATGCTTGTCAATCAATTGCGGACAGGGTCCTTAGATGCCGCTGTTGCCTATCTTAGCAATGCAGCAGGTGCCGCAGAGTTTTTGGATGCCGTAGAAATCCAAGGCATTCCTTGCTCAACGGCAATCCAACCTTGGAGTGTCGCCAAAAACGCAAAATTTCCATTATTGGCTGACCGACTCTTTCAGCGAATTTGTTCTGCAGAGAGTCAGGATGTCTTCCTAGCTGAAGGCTTCCAATGGCAATTGGGGCAAAAGAAAGTAAACGTTGCTAAAGCAACCACAAGTGCGGCAGCGAGCGATAAGGAATGAAAACACTGCGTCAAAACTATGGTCGCAAAGTGCGAGATGGAATTTTCTATCTGGTGATGGGAGGACTCTCATCATCATTCATTATCCTGATTGTGCTGCTGCTCATTGCAGATGTCACCTTTACATCGTTTGCAGAATTTCGAAACGCGCTCACCAAAGCCGAAATCCAAGCGGCGTTTAAATTGACAATGGCAAGCTGCACCATTGCAGCCATTTTGTCCGTTTGGGTCGCGACTCCTTTAGGCTATATCCTCTCGCGTTATCGATTCATCGGACACAAACTCGTCGATACTATTGTCGATATCCCAATCGTCCTTCCCCCTCTTGTGCTGGGCTTAAGCTTGCTAATCCTTTTTCATCAACCTTTTCCCTTCACTAAATGGTTTGGAGAGGGGCTCATTCTCGACGAATTCTTGCGTGAAAAGCTACAGTTTCCGGTATCGTTTAGTTGGCCTGCAGTGATATTGGCACAATTTACGGTATCGTGCGCGTTTGCTGTCCGCACGATGCGTGTCACCTTCGATCAGATCAATCCGCGTGCCGAAGATGTCGCCCGAACACTCGGCTGTTCGCGTGCTGGAGCGTTTTTGCGGATCGCTTTACCCCAAGCGATGCGTGGTATGATAACGGCGGGAACTATCGCTTGGGCTCGGGCCCTCGGTGAGTTTGGGCCGATCTTGGTTTTCGCGGGTTCAACTCGCTTCCGTACTGAAGTGCTATCGACGAGCGTCTTTTTGGAATTGAGCATTGGCCAACTCGATGCGGCCGTTGCGGTCTCTTTGCTAATGGTGGCTATGGCCGTTATCGTACTTGTCG
>JBILTA010000619.1:0-3623 GCA_044371785.1 Pirellulaceae bacterium
ACCTGTCCCATTTCCAATACGAGTCTCCAAGAGTTGAATCGAATCCATAAGGCTGTACCGAAAGGGGTCGAGCTTTACGGCGTATTATCTGATTTGAACACAACGCGACGAAAAGCGTCGATACATTTCAGCGAATACCAAACGAGTTTTCCAGTTTTGTTCGATGCATCGCAGTTGCTGCGTGAAGCTCTGCAACCGACGCATGTTCCCGAGGCTGTTGTGCTCTCACCTGCTGGCGAAATCATATATCGGGGGGCAATCGATAACGCTTATGCCGCACTTGGACGCAGAAGATCTAAGGTGGATCAGCATTATTTGGAAGATGCGATTAGTTCTGTTTCTACTGGCAGGAAAGTGCTGGTAAGTCAAGTACCGCCGATCGGTTGTGTGATGCCGAAAGCCGCTTTGCAATCTGAAGTCGCTACGGTGACCTATGCGCGGGATATTGCACCTATCCTGCAGCAGCGTTGTGAAACGTGTCATCGACCTGGCCAAGTTGCGCCATTTCCGCTCACGAACTTTGCTGAAGCGAAAGCCCAGGCTGAAATGTTGGTCGAAGTGACGCAACAGCGGTTGATGCCGCCATGGATACCGGGACCAGCGACCGCTCATCGTTTTGTGGGCCAACGTTGGTTAACTGATCGAGAGTTGGAGTTGCTGGCCAAGTGGGTGAAAGATGGTTGCCCACAAGGTGACGAAGCGGATATTCCTCCGCCGCCAAAGTTTGCCAACGGTTGGCAATTGGGCCAGCCCGATTTGATTGTCAAAATGCGTGAACCGTTTACTGTGCCCGCGAATGGGCCAGACTTACTTCAGAATTTTGTTCTGCCTGTTGAGATTCCGGAGGACAAAATGGTTGCCGCTGTTGAGTTTCATCCGGGCAACAAACGTGTGGTGCATCATGCCGTGTTGTTTCTTGATGATAAAGGTCAAGCCCGTAAGCTGGATGCTGCCACACCAGAGCCAGGATATGGCAATTTTGGCGGGCCCGGATTTTTGCCCAGTGGAGCATTAGGTGGCTGGTCGGTTGGCAATACGGCTCGGCGGCTGCCAAACGATATGGGACGTTACCTAAAGAAAGGTAGCGATATCGTCGTTCAAGTTCACTATCATCCAACGGGTAAAGAGGAGGTGGATCAATCAGAGCTGGGGCTTTACTTTGTTGATAAGCCAGTTGGAGATTTGTTGAAGGAGCCAGCCAAGCTTGTGGGAAGTATTTGGATGGCCAATTATGAAATGAATATTCCTGCCGGGGAATCGAACTACAAGCGTTCGACGACCTATACGCTACCCAAAGATGTGATCATGGTAGGCATCGTTCCGCATATGCATCTATTGGGGAAATCGATGCGAGTGACCGCAACGCAGCCCAGACAAACACCAGAAGTTCTGATCGATATTCCCGTGTGGAACTACAACTGGCAAGATGAGTACTATTACGAAAAGCCGATTCGCTTGAAAGCGGGCACAAAGATTGTGGTCGAAGCGGTGTTTGATAACTCGGCAGATAATCCCTCTAACCCATCCTCGCCGCCGCAGCGAGTGACGTGGGGGGAAGAAACGACCGATGAGATGTTGTTCTGTTTTTTCTTGTTAACCGCAGACAAGACCGAAGATCTTATAAAGACGATCTTTGACAATTTGGGACATGACTTGAAGCAGGATCGCAAAGAGGTAGGGCAAGCACCATGAAAGCGAGAAGTGAAGGGGCTGCGAAAACCAGAGAGCGATTGTTGGATGAAGCTCTAACGTTGTTTTCGCAAAAAGGATATGCGGCCACCGGTATTCGAGATATCTTGCAAGCGGCCGGCGTGACGCAGCCGACCTTGTATCATCACTTTGAGGATAAAGCATCATTGCTGCAAGCTTTGATTGAGCGGCACTACGGTGAGAGTCAAGAACGATTGGCCGAAATCGTTGCGAGTGAGGTTACGGTGTCAGGTAAACTGCTGGCATTTGTGAAAACCTCATTTGAGTATTGCAATAAGGATCCACGTGTACCGCGACTGATGTTCCAAACATACTTCGGGCCCACTGTGCCGGAGATTGACGGAGTTCTTGACAAATTGACGGAGAAGCGATTTCGCTTGGTTGTTCAGGTGATGGAACGCGCGATCGCGGCGGGGGAGTTATCGCCATCGGATCCCGAGTTTCTGGCACTGAGTTTCTGTAGTATGGTAGATCAACCGTTGAATCTGTTTTCCCGTAAGGCTCGCCCCAAAAGATATCTTACACCGGATCTAGCGCAAGCCATCGTTCACCTATTCTTGGGTGGTGCGAAGTAGGCAAAGCTTGCCGGAGGCCGCGCGTATTTCCGTTGGACGCAGATGAGCTTTAGTTTCAGGCTGAAACTAGCCATCCGAAACAATGCGGCTTACTCTTTTGGTTCCCAACCATAAACCACATATTGGTTATGAAATGATCCATCTTCATAGAGATCGACGATGCCATAGCCAGGTGCGCATTCGTGATAGTTTCCTTTCCACCAGGCACCGCTCACCGCTCCGTTGCAACAGTATGAGACATTGTTGTACGTGACTTGATCAACAAGGTGTTCATGGCCGGACAAGCAGAGTTTTATGTTGGCGTGTTTGGCGAAGAGGTCTTTAATGCGTCGGGCATCGATATGCATCCATGCTCCAGGAACAACCCAGTTTCCCGTTTTCTCATTGTTGCCATCGAAATAAGCAGTAACTGTTAGGATAGGAATGTGTGAAAGGACCAGCACGGGAATTTCGGCTGGAGTGTTGGCGAGGTCTTTTTCTAGCCACGCGAACTGAGCATCGTCTAGGCGTGCCTTATATCCGCCGCTCGCTTGCGGCTCGGTCGAGTCGAGTATGATAAAATGCCAGCCGTTTTGATCGAAGCTATAGTAAGAGCGTTCGAGACCATACTTTTCTACTGCCCACGCTTTACCGCTATCTTGTTTGTTGCCCAAGACATCGTGATTACCAACACAGATTCGATACGGAAGTTTGCATTGTTCCTTTAGAACAGTATCCCAGACTTTCCACTGGATCTCTGCGCGTTCACCGACATTGGCTGCCGCGTCGACGTTCATGACGTTATCGCCACCGAAAAGTATGAGCGTAGGTGGATCGTCGCCTTGTTGTACATGTTGCAGGCAAGCGGAAAAGCCGTCGCCTGCTTGCAGTTCCGGTTGAACATGAACATCGGTGAGATGTGCCAAGCGAAGGAGGCGTTTTGCGTTACGCTCGAGTGCGGATGTCGGTTGTCCGAAAGATACATTGGCTCCGATGCCCGCCCAAGCCCCGAGACTGGCAGCCGTAGAAGTCAAGAAGAAGTTTCTGCGATCAGCAGGATGGCTGTTTGACAAACTCATGGTGGGCGTTCCAATGCAGAGATAATACAAGAAGAGTTTTTGGCTGTTGTCGCCTTGTAAATTCAGAATATGGTCAATTTGTGCAGCTCAATTTAGCATATTTCTGCTAATTTTGCGATAAAGGTCGCAAAAACGCGAGGACATAGCGAGCGTATCGTAGTACAAGGTCGCAGTACAAAGCTTCGAAACGTACTCATGGCGATTGGTCCAATTTGTGTTGAAAAAGTGATATATGAAGATAAGAAACCTGGATTCGCTACACGGTCTTCGGTTGAGCTTG